>CAMLOU010000123.1 GCA_946481735.1 uncultured Cellvibrio sp. | reverse complement strand
GGATTCTTGAGCGATAACCAGAATAACGACACGCCTGCTCATAGCTCACTGGCCAATGATTTCCTGCCCGATCTGTGCACGACCCAGTCGATCTTCCTGCTGGTGCTGGTGGCCGAGCTGCTGGCGCTGTTGCTGGCGTTGACCTCCGTCGGTTTGCAACACCTCAACTGGGACATTCTCGCGCTCATCTCCTTTCAGGTGCAGTGGATTGCCTTGGTCAGCGCGGCCTTGCTGTGCAAGCTGCGCCCTTACCTGCGGCGCTGGTCGCCGGTGCGTGCCGGTGCTGTCGCCTATGCCAGTGTGCTGCTGGTGGCCCTGGTGCTGTCCGTGCTGGGCCAATGGGTGCTGGGGATATTCGAAGGCCGCGTGGCCCAGGGGCGCTGGGTAAATATCGACGGCTGGCTGTTAGCCAGTAATCTCTGCGCCGCCGCTATCCTTGCCGGCATTGTGTTGCGGTATTTGTACCTGCAACAACAATTGCGCAATCAACAACAGGCAGAATTGCAGGCGCGTATCCAGGCGTTGCAGTCGCGCATCCGGCCGCATTTTTTATTCAACAGCATGAACAGTATCGCCAGCCTGATCGCCACCGAACCGGAGACGGCCGAGCGGGTGGTGGAGGATTTATCCGAACTGTTTCGCGCGAGCCTGGCGGAGCCCACGCTGATTCCGCTTACGCGCGAATTGGCCCTGTGCCGCCACTACCTGGAGATTGAAAAGCTGCGCCTGGGTGAGCGCCTGCAAGTGGAATGGCAGATTGATAAGCTGCCGGAAGATCTGCAGATTCCCGGCCTGTTGCTCCAGCCGCTGCTGGAAAACGCCGTCTTCCACGGCATAGAACCGCTGCCCAAAGGCGGACGGATTGTGATTGAAGTGCGCATCAGGGAGAAACAGGTGGTGATCCGCATCGCCAATCCGGTGGTGCTGGTGGGGCAACAGGCTGCGCCCGGCGGGCGCCAGAGCAATCGCATGGCACGCCAGAATATTCGCCACCGGCTGACGGCCCATTACGGGCCGAATGCGCGCTTATCCACTATGATTGATAGCGGTACGTTTACCACGCTGATTACCTATCCACTCGACAAACAATAAGGTTAACCAAGATGGACGTGCTCATCGTCGACGATGAACCCCTCGCGCGCCAGCGCCTGGCGCGTATGCTGGATAAACTGGACGGTTACGACCTGATCGCTGAGGCCGAAAACGGCGAGGCCGCGCTGGCGGCCATCTGTAAATTCGATCCGGATATTGTGCTGCTCGATGTGCGCATGCCCGGTGAAGACGGCCTGAGTGTGGCGCGCCGCATCGGGGCGCTGGATGATCCACCGGCGGTGATCTTCTGTACCGCCTTCGACCAATACGCGCTGGATGCTTTCGGCACGGAGGCGGTGGGTTATCTGCTCAAGCCGGTCAAGTCCGAACAGTTGCTGGAAGCGCTGACCAAGGCCCAGCGCCTGAACAAGGTGCAACGCGCGGCCTTTTCCCAAAACCAGACGCCTACCGGCAATCTGCGCAGTCACATCAGCGCCAAGACGCGCCGTGGTGTTGAGCTGATTCCGCTGGATGATGTGCGCTATTTTATTGCGGACCACAAGTACGTCACCGTGTATCACGTGAACGGCGAACACCTGCTCGATGAAACCCTGAAAGAATTGGAAGAAGAATTCAGCCAGCGCTTTTTGCGCATTCACCGCAACGCCTTGGTGTCGGTCAAACACATCGAAGCGATTGAGCGCACGGCGCAAGGCCAGTATCAGGTGCGCTTGTCCAACACCGAGATGCGCCCCATTGTCAGCCGGCGCCATGTGGGTGGATTAAAGGCGTTGTTGAAGCATCTTTAAATCAACGGACTCATCAAGTGCATGATGTTTTCGAACAGCTGGGAAATGCGGCTGCGCTGTTGCCAGACCACAGGGTCCAGGGGTTTGGTCAAACGGCGGTAGCCTGCCACTATCCCGGCCAGTTGGGCTACCGTGGGTTGGTCGTACACGATCAGGGTCATCTCGAAGTTCAGCCAGAGGCTGCGTTGATCCATATTCACCGTACCGAAGAACGCCAGTTGATCGTCAATCACAATGCATTTGGTGTGCAGCAAACCCTCTTCAAATTGCAGGATATTCACCCCGGCCTCCATCAGGCCGCTGAAGTAAGAGCGGCTGGCGTGGCGCACCAGAAATGAGTCCACCCGCTTGGGTAAAACCAGGTTCACCCTGACGCCGCGGCGCGCGGCAATACTCAGGGCCAGCTCCAGCGCTTCGCCGGGTACAAAATACGGGGTGACGATATCCACCGAGCGCTCCGCCGAATAAATCCCTTGCAGCAGGCTTTTCAGGATACTGTCGGTGACATTGTCCGGCCCTGACGGCGCCACCTGCGCCACCATCTGGTCCTGGCGGATTTCCACCGAGGTGGGCAAGAGGGTCAGCGTCTGGTCCGTTTCGATATTCCAGTACCACAGGAACACGGCGTTGAGCACCTGCACCAGCGGCCCCTCGATCCGCGCCATCAAATCAATCCACTCACCCACCGCCAGCGATTGTTTGAAATGCGCGGGATCAATCAGGTTAAAACTGCCGACATAAGCTACCTGGTTGTCGATGATCACGGTCTTGCGGTGGCTGCGCAGGTCGTAGCGGGCAAGGCTGGCGGGGATAATACCGATAGGGCAGGCTTTGATCAGTTCGATACGCGGGTGGCGCAATTGCTCGGACAGGGCGGATTTAAAAAATGCACTGCTGCCCACCGCATCGAGCATGATCCGGCAATAGACACCGCGCTCCGCGGCGTCCACCAGTGCTGTGGCGACTTCATCGGCAATGCCGCCGGGATGCCAGATATAAAACTCCAGATGGCAGGTGTGGCGGGCGGCGCGAATATCGCGGCACAGCTGTTGAATGGTGGCCTGGGCGGTTTGCAAAAACGCTACGCGATTACCGCCCAGCGCCGGAATACCGGTGGTCTGGAACTCCAGCTGCGCCAGCGCCTGGCTGGCCGGGTGAAACTCATGCCAGGGCTGCTCCACCATGGGGGCATTGCGCAGGGCGGGAATATCGAACAACTGCTGTAAGCGCGCCCGGCGTTGTTGATGTTTAACCCCGAGAAACCGCTCACCGAACAACAGGTACAAACCCACGCCCACATACGGCAACAACGCCAGCACCAACAACCAGGCCAGGGAAGCGCCGACCGGCAAACGCTGGCTGATGACGCGCACAGCGAAGGTAATGACCAACGCAAAGTGCAGCAGGATTAAACCTTGTTGAGCGAGGCTGACGATAGCCCAGAATGAATCCGACATACCTGATCCTGCGTGATGGAATGCAATACGAATGCATGGAGTCCTTTGGAAAAACGGAGTGTAGACAGGTGGCAGAAACGGACGCAACCCGAAAAACGGCGGGTATCGGTTAATCAGATAGCTGCTGTCTGCGCAGGATGCCGCGCGGATTCGCATCCCGCCGAACAGCCTCTGTTATCATAGCGCCCACCTTTTAGCTCTCAATCCGGACTCTTTTTGTTATGCCCGTCGCCCAACGCCCGCTACGCATCGCCACCCGTAAAAGCCTGCTCGCTCTCTGGCAGGCGGAATATGTGAAAGCCGAACTGGAACGTCATCATCCCGGCCTGGTGGTGGAGCTGGTGCCATTGGTGAGCCGCGGAGACAAGATCCTGGATGTGCCCCTGGCAAAAGTCGGCGGCAAAGGGCTGTTCGTCAAGGAACTGGAAAATGCGTTGCTCGCAGATGAAGCGGACATCGCGGTGCATTCAATGAAAGATGTCCCCATGGAATTTCCTGAAGGGCTGGGGCTGGCGGTCATTTGCCCGCGCGAAGACCCGCGCGATGCTTTTGTCTCCAATCGCTTTGCCGACCTCGACAGCTTGCCGGCAGGCAGCGTGGTCGGTACCTCGAGCCTGCGCCGCCAGTGTCAGTTGTTGGCGCAACGTCCGGACCTGCAGGTGAAATTTTTGCGCGGTAATGTACAGACGCGTTTAGCCAAGCTGGACAACAATGAATACGACGCAATTATCCTGGCCGCTGCCGGGTTGTTGCGCCTGGAATTAAAAGATCGCATCCGTTCCTGTCTCTCTCCCGAACAAAGTTTGCCCGCCGGCGGTCAAGGGGCCGTGGGGATCGAGTGCCGCCTGGCGGATGCGCAAACCATCGCGCTGCTGCAACCCCTGCGCGACCAGCGCACCACCGAACAGGTGACTGCCGAGCGCGCCATGAACCGCCGTTTGCAGGGTGGCTGCCAGGTGCCCATTGCCTGCTATGCTCTGCATACAGAAGACGGATTGTGGTTGCGCGGTTTAGTCGGCGCGCCGGATGGCAGCCAGATGTTGTTTGATGAAATTCGCGCGCCGGTCAGCGAGGCTGAGCAAATGGGGGTGACTCTGGCGGAACGTTTGCTGAAGGCCGGAGCCGATAAAATCCTGGCGGCGGTGTATCAAGAGGACGTTGAGTAAGTGAGTGCCTTGCCACGGCGGGTCATCATTACCCGTCCCATCGCGCAAGCAGAAAAGTGGCGCGCCCAACTGGATGCGGCGGGCATTGCCAGTGTGTTGGTGCCGCTGTTGGAATTGCGTGGCGTCAGTGCGGCGGAACAAACCCGCGCGATAAAAAATGTCGTGCTGGATTTCGATCTCTATCAAAAGGCGATCTTTGTCAGCCAGAATGCCGTGGACTTTGCGATGCAGTGGCTGGAAGACTATTGGCCGCAATTACCCGTCGGTATCGAATACTTTGCCGTGGGTGAAACCACCGCGCGCCACCTGCAGCAACACGGTATCAAGGTGAGCGCATTGACCGCTGCCGAAACCGGCGCAATGAACAGTGAAAGCCTGTTACAGGCGGCTGAGTTGCAACAGGTCGACGGTGAAAAAATTATTATCTTTCGCGGTTGCGGCGGGCGCGGACACATGGGCGAAATTCTCCAGGCTCGCGGCGCCAAGGTAACCTACTGTGAATTATACGAACGCCATTTGCCGGCTCAGGCGGCTGACAACTTGCGTGAGGTTTTTACGACTGATCTCGCCTGGCAATATCGCAACATTGTGGCGCTGCACAGCGGCGAAAGTTTACAACATTACCAACGCGTGCTGGATCAGCTGGAGCGCGCGACCTCTACCGCCGAGCTGGCCAAGCGCGTGCGCCTGTTGCCTTTGCTGGTGCCGGGTGAGCGGGTGGCGCAATTGGCAGATCAGGCGGGTTTCAGGCAAGTACATATGGCAGAAAACGCGACCGACGCGAGTATGTTATCTGCCTTGCACCAGATTATTTAATTTTCTTCAAAGAGAGTGAATGATTGTGACTGATGAAAAAAATGTTCCTGCCATGACCGAGACGGCGGCCACGGATGTACCCAAACCGGATGCGCGCGAGCCTGAATCATCGGCCAATCGTTCTGGTAACAGTACTCACGCCACCACGCCACCTGCTCGCCATTCCGGTTCAAGTAATTGGGGTGTCTGGCTGGTTCTGCTGTTATTGATCGCCGGTATTATTTACGGCGCCTGGTATTTCGCGCAGCAGTACATGGTGCAGCAACAACTGCTGGAAAATGTACAGGCCCAGTTACAGCAGCAACAACGCGCCACGCAAATGCAGCAGGATACGCTCGCCGCGACAGTGGAACAGCGTCTGGAAGACCAGCAGAATGATGTGCAGCAAGCGATGAACGAACTGGCGCAACGCGTAGACAATACCGCCGCGCGGGTGTTGGCCTTGTCGAGTGTTAATCGCGATGACTGGAAGATTGCCGAAGCAGAGTACTTATTGCGGCTGGCCAACCAGCGCGTGCTGCTGGAACGCAACAGCGGCAACGCGGTGGCCTTGGCCCAGAGTGTCGATGAAATCCTGCGCGATTTAAATGATCCGGATTTATTTCCGGTACGCAAAGCCCTCGCCAGTGAGATGAGTGAATTAACCCTCGCCGGTGATATTGATCGCGAAGGTGTTTATCTGCGGTTATTGGCCTTGTCGGAGCAGATTGAAAAATTGCCGCTGATTGAACCCCTGGGTTCGACCGAGGAAATCTGGCCGGAAGATGAGCCCCAGGAAAATGACAGTTTGTGGGTTAAAACCAAACGCGGTTTTATGAATGTGTTGAAAAAGTTCAGTCATCATTTGCGGGTGCGTGACCATGCGCAGCCGGTGCCGGCGATCCTCGCCCCGGACAATCAAATTTACCTCAAGCAAAATATGCGACTGATGCTGGAGCAGGCCCAGGCCGCGTTGTTACGCGAAGAGGCGCAGGTCTATCAATCCAGTCTGCAAAAAGCCCAGGAGTGGTTGAAAACCTACTTCCCGCTCAATACCCAATCGGTTGCAGCGCAAGCTGAATTGGCCGATTTGCAGAACGTGATTATTACCCAATCCTTGCCGAATTTTGCAGAGTCCACTGCGCTGCTCAAAGCCTACATCGAGCGCAAGCACACCAAAGCGGTTTCTCGGCGCGGAGGCAAGTAACCAATGAAAAAGTTGTTATTCATTGTTGTTGTCCTGTTCGCGTTCGGCCTCTGGGTCATGCTCAGCCCGCCGGAAGATGGTGGCTATCTGCTGATTGCCTATGGCAGTAAAACCATTGAGATGAGTCTATGGTTTGCGGCACTGGTGATTATTCTCAGCATTTTTGTGGCCTGGCTGGTGCTGCGGTTGTGGCTCGGCAGCTTCTACATCGTGCGAAATTTTTCTGAATACATGAGCTTTGGTGGCAGCGAGCGCGCGCAAAAACGTACCGCCAGCGGCTTGGTGGATTACATTGAAGGTAACTGGTTACAGGCGCGCAAAAAATTACTGCGTGCCGCGCCTAAAGTCGATGCGCCGCTGATTAATTATCTTGCCGCCGCGCGCAGTGCCTACGAATTGGGTGATCGTGCGGAAGCCGAAAAATTGTTAACGATTGCCAGTGAAACCGGCCCCGAGGCGGAATTGGCGGTAGCCTTGACCCGCGCACGCATGGAGTTATCCAGCAAGCAATATGACCAGTGCCTGATGACGCTGCTGCGTATTAAAGGCAAGGCGCCGCAAAATCCGGTGCTGTTGGACTTGCTGTGCGACGTTTATATTGCCCGCCAGGATTGGGATTCACTGTACGGCATCTTTGATCGGCTGCGCAGTTACAAGATTCGTTCGCCGGAAGAGTTAGCGCAGTTGGAGTTGACCATCCACAGCGAGCGATTGAAAAAAACCGGCGAAGAAGTGCGTTTGTTGTTGCAGGGTGATCGCTTGCCAAAACTGCGTGCGGCCTGGGAGCGCGTGCCACCGCATCTGCAAAAAAATAACGACATGATTGATGTCTATGCGCGGCAGCTGGCGATCAATTTTGAAGATCAGGAAGCGGAAACCCTGGTGCGCAAAGCGCTTGGCAAGGAATGGCATCCGGGGTTGGTGCATTTATATGGTCGGCTGCGCGGCCGCGACCCGCGTCAGCAATTGACCGTGGCGGAAGCCTGGCTCAAGCAACACCCGCGCGATGCCGTGCTGTTATTAACCCTGGGGCGTTTGTGTCTGCGCAATGAAATCTGGGGCAGTGCGCGGGATTATTTCAACGAAAGCCTGCGCATCAAACGCGACCCGGAAACCTTTGCCGAGTTAGCGCGCTTGCTGGAAAGCCTGGGCGAGACCCAGCGCAGCAGCGATTATTATCAACAGGCATTGGGGATGGCTGCGTTGGGATTACCGGAGTTGCCGCAGCCCAAGACTCGAGCATAAATAGCTGGATGTCGGATTACGCCGTTGGCTAATCCGACCTACTTCAGGGTGTGCCATGTAGGTCGAATTAGCCCGCAGGGCGTAATCCGACATCCCTCCAACTTTCCCCCCCAATGCTGTAACCCAAGATTTCCCCACTAACTGTCACTACCCTCTCTGCTACGCTTGGTTAACATTGATCAACGCTTTTACCAGGGACGCAAACATGGAAAAAAACATCATTATCACCGGCGGCAGTCGCGGCATAGGCGCGGCCACCGCATTATTGGCCGCCGAACAGGGCTACCAGGTTGGCATCACCTATCGCGAACAAGAGGCCGCCGCCCACGCCATAGTGACGCACATAAATCAAAAGGGCGGTAAGGCCATAGCCGTGCAAATGGATGTGAGTAAAGAAGCTGATATCGTGCAGGCATTTGCACAATTCGATGAGCAATTAGGCCGTGTAACCGCATTGGTCAATAACGCGGGCATACTTAAACAAGGGCGCGTAGTGGACACCAGTACGGCCTACCTCGAACAATTATTTGCCACCAATGTGATCGGCAGTTTTATCTGCGCACGCGAAGCCATCAAGCGTATGTCCACCGCGCGTGGCGGGCAGGGCGGAGGAATCGTGAATGTATCATCCATCGCCGCGCGCCTGGGATCAGCCAATGAATACGTTGACTATGCCGCAACCAAAGGTGCGATAGACACTTTTACCATCGGTCTGGCCAAGGAAGTCATTGATGAAGGCATTCGTGTCAATGCGGTGAGGCCGGGTATTATCCATACTGAGATTCACGCCACTGGCGGAGAGCCAGGGCGGATTGAACGATTGAAAGATGCGATTCCCATGCAACGCGGTGGCTACCCCGAAGAAGTCGCACGCGCAATTCTATGGCTGCTCTCGGATGAGGCCTCTTATTCAACGGGTGTGTTGCTGGATGTGTCGGGCGGACGCTGATGAGGTATAGCCCCATCAGCGTGATGATGTTATTCGGTAGGAATTAACCCGAGGTTGCTGACAATTTGTGCCGTGGGTTCGGTCTGGTTCATGGTGTAAAAATGCAAGCCGGGGGCGTCATTTTCCAGCAGCACTTCACACAGCTCGGTTACCAGATCCACCCCAAAACTTTTCAGGCTCGCTTCGTCGTCACCGAAATTCTCCAGGGCTTTACGCAACCAGCGCGGAATTTCTGCGCCGCAGGTATCGGAAAAGCGCGTCAGGTTGCGGTAGTTGATGATCGGCATAATGCCGGGATAAATCGGCTGATCAATACCGGCGCTATGACACTGCTCCATAAAATAAAAGTAGGCATCCGGATTAAAGAAATATTGTGTAATGCCGCTGTTGGCACCCGCATCAAACTTACCCTTTAAATAGCGGATGTCATCGCTGTAGCTTTTGGCTTGCGGATGAATCTCAGGATAAGCTGCTACCTCCAGATGAAAATAATCGCCAAAGTGTTTGCGGATAAAGGCCACCAGCTCATTGGCATACACCAGTTGATAAGCGCCGCCGACCCCGGAGGGCATATCACCGCGCAGGGCAACGATGCGATCGACACCGGCTGCTTTATAATCCTGCAATAATTCCAGGATGGTTTCTTCATCGTCACCGCCAAAAGATAAATGTGGCGCGGTGGCAATGCCCGCTGATTTAAAATTGGTCACAATGCCTTTGGTGTTATCGCGCGTCGAACCGCCAGCACCATAGGTAACGGAAAAGAAATCCGGCGCGAAGCTGTTGAGCTGATCGCGCACATGAATGAGTTTTTGTTTACCCTCCGGGGTCTTCGGCGGAAAAAACTCAAAACTTAAACGTGGTTGAGAATCGGTCATATTGTTGTTCTGCAATGTGGTTGTAGGTCGGATTAGCGCAGCGTAATCCGACAAAGGTGGTCATGCATGTATCAACTTTTCGTATTGTATTGTCGGATTACGCTGCGCTAATCCGACCTACGGGTACACGAGTTTTACATTAATATTTATAGCTTTCGGGCTTGAAGGGGCCTTCGGTTTCCACGCCGATATACTCAGCCTGTTGCGCCGTCAGTTTGGTAATCACGCCACCAAAACCTTCCACCATATCTTTGGCCACTTCTTCATCCAGCTTTTTCGGTAACACGCGCACGTACAAATGCTCTGCTTTTTGCTCAGCGGGCAGATCCGCAAATTTGCGCTCGTACAAATACATCTGCGCCAACACCTGATTCGCAAAGGAACCATCCATAATACGCGAGGGATGACCGGTTGCGTTGCCGAGGTTGACCAGGCGACCTTCAGACAAAATAATCAAGTGATCATTGGTTGCCTTATCGCGGTACACCTTGTGCACCTGCGGCTTCACCTCTTCCCACTCCCAATGCTTGCGCATATAAGCGGTGTCAATCTCACTGTCGAAGTGCCCGATGTTACACACCACTGCACTGCGCTTTAATGCACGCAACATCGCTGAATCGCACACATTGACGTTACCGGTTGTCGTCACCACCAGATCCGTTGTGCCCAATACCGCATGATTAATATCTTCATACTTGCCGGTGTTGATGCCATCGTTATAAGGCGATACCACCTCAAAACCATCCATGCACGCCTGCATGGCACAGATAGGATCAATCTCGGTGACTTTAACAATCATACCTTCCTGACGCAGCGACGCCGCCGAGCCCTTACCCACATCACCGTAACCAATCACCAGGGCTTTCTTGCCCGACAACAAATGGTCAGTACCGCGCTTGATCGCATCATTCAAACTGTGACGGCAACCATACTTGTTATCATTCTTGCTCTTGGTGATGGAATCATTCACATTAATCGCCGGCACCTTCAAGGTACCTTTCTTCAACATATCCAACAAACGATGAACACCGGTTGTGGTTTCCTCAGAAATCCCATGAATCTTATCCAGCATCTGCGGATACTTCTCATGGATAACCTGCGTCACATCACCACCGTCATCCAGAATCATATTCGCCGCCCACGGCTTACCATCCTTCAAAATGGTTTGCTCAATACACCACCAGAATTCCTCTTCCGTCTCACCCTTCCACGCAAACACCGGAATCCCCGCCGCCGCAATCGCCGCCGCCGCATGATCCTGCGTCGAAAAAATATTACACGACGACCAGCGCACCTCAGCACCCAATTCCACCAATGTCTCAATCAACACAGCGGTTTGAATCGTCATGTGAATACAACCAATAATCCGCGCATCCGCCAACGGCTTGCTGTCCTTATACTTACGCCGCAACGCCATCAACGCCGGCATCTCACCCTCAGCAATCTCAATTTCCTTGCGACCCCAATAAGCATCCTTCTGGAATTGTTCGGTAGTCTTTGCAGCGACTTTATAGTCAGTAAAATTTGCAGCGATATTCATAAAAAAATCCTGTGTGTGTGCCTGGCCGCAAAATGCTGCCAATTAAAAATTCGAGAAGTGATCAACAGATCAACATTAAGTTGAAGCCTGGTCTGTAGTTCGAGACCATCACCGACATGGATGTCGGTGATGAGCCTCCACGGATGGATTCACGGCGAGTCTCGAACTACAGACCAGGCTTCAACGCCACCCACCTTCAAAAAATCACAAATACTTCTTCAGAGTTTCTGCTTTGTCGGTTTTTTCCCAGGTAAAATTCGGCAGCTCCCGACCAAAATGCCCATACGCCGCCGTCGCCCGATAAATCGGCCGCTTCAAATCCAACATCTCAATCAACCCACGCGGCCGCAAATCAAAATGCTCTCGCACCAACTTCACAATCTCCGCATCCGGCAGCCTACCCGTGCCAAACGTATTAATCGAAATCGACGTCGGCTCCGCCACACCAATCGCATAACTCACCTGAATTTCGCAACGATCAGCCAAACCCGCCGCCACAATATTCTTCGCCACATAACGGCCCGCATACGCCGCCGAACGATCCACCTTCGACGGGTCCTTACCGGAAAACGCACCACCGCCATGCCGCGCCATACCACCGTAGGTATCCACAATAATTTTGCGGCCCGTCAAACCACAATCACCCACCGGCCCACCGATAATAAATTGCCCGGTCGGGTTGATGTGATACTGCGTACCCGCGTGCAACCACTCTGCCGGCAACACCTGATTGATAATTTCCTCGCGCACCGCTTCACGAATATCCGCCTGCTTCACATCCGGCGAATGCTGCGTCGACAACACCACGGCATCCACCGCCACCGGCTTGCCATTTTCGTAACGCAACGTCACCTGGCTCTTTGCATCCGGACGCAACCAGGGCAAGACATTGTGTTTGCGCAGATACGCCTGACGCTCCACCAAACGGTGCGCAAAATAAATCGGTGCCGGCATCAACACATCGGTTTCGTTGGTGGCATAACCAAACATCAAACCCTGATCGCCCGCGCCCAGATCTTTACTGTCCGCTTCATCCACACCCATGGCGATATCAGAAGACTGCTTGCCGATTGCATTCAATACCGCACAAGACGCCCCATCAAAACCCACGTCACTGGAGTTGTAACCGATGTCGAGGATGACCTGACGAATCAAATCCTCCAGATCCACATAAGTCGATGTGCGCACCTCACCGGCAACAATCGCCATACCGGTTTTCACCAGGGTTTCTACGGCAACGCGCGCGTTCGGATCATCTTTCAGGATCGCATCCAGCACCGCATCGGAAATTTGATCCGCCATCTTATCGGGATGGCCTTCAGAGACAGACTCAGATGTAAAGACGGAATATTCAGACATAGTAGATTCCTTGCGTAAAATATAAAAAATGTAAAGACGTGGCACTGAGTTCAAGTCGGTAGGTGTTGGTATTCAAAACCCTCGCGTCAGGGATGACGCG
>CAMLOU010000122.1 GCA_946481735.1 uncultured Cellvibrio sp. | reverse complement strand
TAGGCCATCTTGGCGATAATACCGATCCCCAGCCCCAGGCGAACATAGGTCTTGATGACGTCCGCATCCGCCGCTGTGAAGACCACCTTGGGTGCAAGGCCGCGGTTGATAAAGGCTTCGTCGAGTTTAGAGCGACCGGTAAAACCAAACACGTAAGTCACGATGGGGTGCTTGGCCACATCTTCCAGGGTGAGATGGGAAATCTGGGTCAACGGGTGATTCTTGGGTACCACAATGCAACGATTCCAGCGATAGCACGGCATCATGATCAGGTCGCTGAACAGCTCCATGGCTTCGGTTGCGATAGCGAAGTCGACGGTGCCATCGGCGGCCATCTCGGAAATCTGCATGGGAGTACCCTGATGCATGTGCAGCGACACTTCCGGATACTGGCGGATGAACGCCCCGATCACCGGCGGCAAGGCATAACGCGCCTGGGTGTGGGTGGTGGCGATAGACAGGCTGCCCTTGCGCTCGTTACTGAACTCCTGGGCGACCTGCTTGATGCTTTCGACCTTACGCAAAATCTCCCCGGCGGTCTTGAGGATCGCCTCGCCTGCCGGAGTAATACGCGTCAGATGTTTACCGCTACGAGAAAAAATCTCTACGCCCAGCTCATCCTCCAGCAAACGTATCTGTTTGCTGATCCCTGGCTGAGACGTATACAGGCTTTGGGCCGTAGCTGACACATTAAGGTCGTGATGGGCTACTTCCCATATATAACGGAGTTGTTGAAGCTTCATAAGCCCTCCAGATGGCCCCTCTTCTTAGTTAGATGTTGTGGGTAGTTCTTGTCACCGCACCCGCAGTACGCGTGCAGTTATACAAAAGGACTCGTGTTATAAAAAATAATTGCATTATTCGCCTACAGAATAGTTGGCATTTTACACTTTGCCAATTCAATTCAGATTGACGGCTAACACAGCCGACTTTCTATAACTTTAGACTATATCCAGAAATTTAATAGTTTTTGTAGAACCGGTCTCGATTTGCTACTTATTGCAGCGGTTCGTTAGCAATTCCGTGCGGAACATGGCCGGTAGCCACATGCTCGCTGGCCGAATCACAGTGCATCCGCTGGTCATCAAAAAATACATCGGCGCCATATGCCTTGAGGAATGGCCCTTTAGCCAGCCCACCCAAAAAGAGCGATTCATCAATCCGGATATTCCAGGCCCGCAGGGTTCGGATAACCCGCTCATGGGCGGGAGCAGAACGCGCTGTCACCAGGGCTGTGCGGATCGGGCAGATATCGCCGCTGAATTCAGCCTGCAAACCTTGCAAAGCGGTCAGAAATTCCTTGAAAGGCCCGCCGCTCAAGGGCTGCTTTGCAGATAACTTTTCACTTTCAGTAAAAGCGCTAAGCCCCTGTTTTTTATATATTTGTTCAGCCTCATCCGAGAAGAGCACTGCATCGCCATCGAACGCAAAACGCAGTTCATCTTCATGTTCGGCTTTGTTCTTGGAAGCAATCAAGGTAGCGGCAGCCATTCCGTGGTTCAACGCCTGACGCACGTCCTCACCATCCGTTGACAGGAACAAATGGCAGCCAAATGCCGAGGCGTAACGATAAGGTGAAACTCCACCGCAAAATGCAGCGCGGGTAATGGTCAGGCGGTAGTGCTCGATGGAATTGAACACCCGCAGTCCGGTATCGGCGCTGTTGCGGGACAGCAGGATGATCTCCACGCGCGGATCGCCACCCAGGCGTTCGTTAACCCGTAGCAGTTTTTTCACCATGGGAAAGGCATCCCCCGGTAGCAAGACATCATCTTCATGCTCGATCTGGTGCCGGGCGTAAGCTTCTAATCCTTCCTTTATATAGACCTGATGGCTGTCATCCAGATTAAACAGCGCACGCGATGAAATAGCGATGACCAGCTTGTTACCGAAACCTGAGGGCATAGTGGGTCCAACTTGTTGATTGATAGGCGCAGTTATACACGATTGGTCGCGCGCTGATAATGGGGTCAAGGTACCAGGATGCTTGAACCGAGCGTCTGGCGCCCCGCCAGTTCGCGCTGCGCACGGGCTGCCTCGACCAAAGGATAGCGCTGATGAATATCCACCTGCAGCCAGCCCTTCTCCAAGGCATCAAATAATAACTGCGCCAGCGCCTGGAGTTCATCCGGGGTGCGTGCATAATGCCCAAGGGTTGGTCGGGTCAGGAAGAGTGACCCCTTTTGGGCGAGTAATAGCGGGCTGAAATCCGGCACTGCGCCGGAGGCATTACCAAAGCTGACCAACATGCCCCGCGTAGCCAGGGAATCCAGCGATGCCGCAAAGGTATCCTTGCCGACAGAGTCGTAAACCACCGGCACGCCCTCCCCGCCGGTCAGCGCCCTGACCCGCTTGGCCACATCCTCCTCACGGTAAAGAATCGTCTCGGCACAACCTCTGGAGGCTGCCCACTCAGCTTTCTCCGGTGAACCCACCGTGCCAATCACCCGTGCGCCCAAATGGCTCGCCCATTGGCAGGCCAACAAACCGACCCCACCAGCAGCGGCGTGCCAAAGCACAGCCTGACCGGCTTGCACCGGAAAAGTGTGATGCAATAAATAGGCAGCCGTCAGGCCTTTAAGCAACACAGCCGCCGCCTGTTCGTCTGAGATAAAGTCTGGCAAAGCAACAAGGCGATCAGCATCCACCACATTCGCTTCTGCATAAGCACCCAGCGCGCCCTGGCAATAAGCCACCCGATCCCCCTCACGCCACCGGGAAACCCCGGCACCCACCGCCTCAACGATACCCGCCGCTTCCTGGCCGATGCCGCTCGGTAAGTTGAGCGGGTATAAACCGCGGCGGTGATAGATATCGATAAAGTTCACACCGATGGCGGTGTGGCGGATGCGGACCTGGTTGGGGGCTGGGTCGGGAAGCGCTGATAGCTCCAGATGTAAGACTGACTCATCGCCATGCTCTCTGATCCGATAGCGTTTAACTGACATAACGTGCCTCAAATTTTTATTTCACAATGATGAAAAACTGTATTCGATACCAAAAGTTCTGCGCCTGATACTGTCATAAAACTCTCCATCTTCAACGTCAGTTTCTTCCTTCTGCCGACCCCCGTAAGCAGCTCCTAACTTCCAACGGCCTGTAATTTCGGTTCCCATGACACATAAAACAACCGCAATAAAAGTTTAACAAAGCTGTCACCTAAATTTCATATTCCTAACCAATCATGTGCGCATTACAACTAAAACAGGAATAAGCATGCGCTCTATTGATGTGTCCCTCATCACGCTGCGCATTTGACCATCAAGACCTTCTTTTAACAATTCGCTTACAACTAAAGAGAGTTAGATATGAAAATCAAGACACTGATTGCACTCAATGCGCTGACTGCAGCACTGGTCGCCTGCGGCGGTGGTGACATAGAACTGAATCCAAGCAATACAGTTACTGATTCAAACAATACTATTAACAATGGTGGTGGCGGTAATACCACAGAAAATCCTTGTGCCAAATACACTTCCGGTGGCCAGGAATATATTGGTGTATTCGCGGACGGTAATTGCACCTACACCGCAAACTTCGTAAATGACACTCTCCCTATTACAGTAGATTTTCATATTCCCGCATTGCCCAATAATGGTATCCATATCTTTGCTGATAGCCTCTTCATTGGTGAAGACGTAGACGGTAACGCAGCTGCTGCTGGCGCAATTGTTCCACAAGATGGTGCAGGCCCAACATTGACTATTGATGCTGGCGCAAAAATCGCGTTCTCCGGTAGCAATGATTATGTACGCATCGCACGCGGCTCACGCATTGTTGCGGAAGGTGAAGCCGATGCCCCGATCATTTTCAGTGCAGCGCAAGACCTGCGCGACAACGATGCAACTGAAGGTGACCGCGGTTTGTGGGGTGGAGTGCAAATTAACGGAAATGGCTTGACCAACAAATGTAGCGATGAGCAACGTCAGCCAGTTGGGGGTAATCCACACAATTGCCACGTAACAGCAGAAGGCCGTCCGGCCACTTATGGTGGCAACAACAACGATGAAAACTCCGGCACCATGCGTTATGTTGTCATCAAACATGCTGGTTTCCAGGTTGTTGAAGGTAGCGAATTAAATGGTCTGACATTAAATGCTGTGGGCTCCGGCACCACCATTGAATATGTTCAAACCTACACAACCCAGGACGACGGTTTTGAGATGTTCGGTGGCGCAGTTGATTTAAAACATGTTATCGGCGTAAACGTGGGTGACGACACCTTTGACTTCTCTGAAGGCTGGACAGGTAACATTCAATTTGCGCTTGCTGTTCACACTTCCGGTGCAAACAACTGTGTCGAGGCTGACAACACAGGTGAAGGTCGCGCAGATAATTTAACTCCGCTGACTAAAGGCCGTATCTCGAACCTGACATGTCTTACCTCCTACGTTAATGAAGATCAAGGTGAGTTCCCGTCATCGAAAGGCAGCTCAGAAGGTATGATTTATCGCGAAGGCGCGATCTTCGAAGTTTACAATTCAATCGTAACCTCAAGCACCGTAGACATGACATCTAATGAGTGTTTCGAAATTGCTGATTCTGACGGTCCAGAAACCATCGATTACGCAGAAGCTGGCTACTCCATGGCCGCCAGTAACTTCATCGCGTGTACTGAACCAGTTAAACAAGGCGTGAATGCTGCTAATGCCGCGTTCAGCTTTGAAACTTGGTTGGCAACAGCCCCCAATGCCAATAACGTCATTGTCGCTGACGCAGCTAATTTACCCGTAAGCATTATTGAAGGTCTTGCCGACAATCCACGCGCTTACACCACTGCAGCAGCTTTTGCCGATGCTAGCGCTACCGCTATCGACATCCCTGTGTTTGATGTAACTCGCTTAAGTGATGACTTTGCAGCGGATGCAGCGCCTGCTTTAGGTGCTGAAGGTGAAAGCAGCTTCTTCGAAAGCGTCGACTTCATCGGTGCGGTATCTGCAGATAACGACTGGACCGCAGGTTGGACTGTAGGCTTGGGCGAGTAACACGCAATTAATCAGGCCGTCATGTTGCTGGTTAATCCTAATGAGGCGCCTGCGGGCGCCTCATTGCTAGATAGCCAGCGCCACAACATCAACCTGTTTTGAAAAGGTTTTTATCATGCGTAAATTAAACACAAAGCAGCGTCAATTGGGACTGGCCATTACCGCCGCCTCTTTTGCGATGTGCACCGGCAGCGCGGTCAGCGCGCAGGAGCAAGAGCCTCCTGTTGCATCGCCTATTGTCGCACCGGTTATTGAAGAAATGATTGTCAGTGGTCGCTTGAAAAGCGGTGCGCAATCAGTGGTTGAGCAACGCCTTGAACAAGCATTCTCCGCTGATATCCTTGGTGCAGATCAAATCGCGCGCGCCGGCGACTCTGATGTAGCAATGGCACTTTTGCGCGTCCCTGGTGTTACTGTAAAAGAAGGCCAATACGTGTATGTTCGTGGCCTGGGTGAGCGTTATGCCAGCGTGCAGCTAAATGGTGCAGCGGTACCTTCGCCGGAACTGACACGCAATGTATTACCCCTGGATATTATCCCCTCCTCTATTGTAGAAAACCTGAAAGTTCAAAAGTCCTATTCTCCGGATTTACCTGCACATTTCGGCGGTGGTAATGTCGATATTAAAACAAAAAGCATTCCTGAAGAATTCCTGTTTGAAATGGCTATCGGAACAGGTATGAACTCAGAAAGTTCTGATGATGGATTAAGCTATCGTAGTGGCGGAGCTGTTGATGGCCTTCCGGCTGCCATCGATAATGCTTTAGATACCTATCAAGGCCGACTCAATATCAATAATATTGCTGATATTATTGATACTGATGGGGGCTCTCCATCGCCAGAACAGATATTACAAGCCCGTCAAATCAATCGCGATTTGATCCTGAGTTTGAATCGCAATATTGAAATTAAAGAAAAATCCAACCCCATTGATATCAGCGGTGCCCTTGCCTTAGGCAACTCGTGGGACGTCGGGGATGATTGGCGCTTTGGTGCTGTGGTAAACGCCTCTCACGATCAGGAAGTCCGCAACAAAAATCAATTCCGCCAGGGTATCGGCAACCCGGAAGAAATTTATTCACAAACTGATCGCACTATTGAAGAGACGCGCGAACTACTCAGCTTTAATATGGGATTAAATTTCCAGGAAAATCACAATCTGGAACTGAATGCCTACAAAATTGATATCACCGAAGATGAAGCACAAATCCAGGCTGGCTATGACGCCAATAACCCGGCTAGCGAAAATCGCCAGCTAGTGGATTACATCACCCGCTATGAAGAGCGGGAACTGGAAGTTTATCAAGCACTCGGTGAGCACAAATTTGATCAATTAGCTGGTAATACCCTGGGTACTATTAATGTTGACTGGTTCTATTCTGACTCCAGTGTAGAGACTAATATTCCCGGCAAGGCTACCGTTAAAGGTAGCAATCAGCTTGATCCGGATACCGGTGATGTCATCAATACACAACTCTTTGTGTCAGCAACTACCGCTGCATTTGAGTTCCTGAATCTGCAAGATGATGTCGAAAGTTACGGCGGAAATATCGATATTCCCTTTTTCTTTGATAACACAGAAATTACCTTATCTGCCGGCTACAGCTATAACGATAAAGCGCGTGAGTATTTTGGTTATACCGCTAACATCGGCACCAATGGTGTTCCAGCAGCAACGTTAAATAACACACCGGGAAATGTATTCACCGACACCAACATCAATAACCCGGACAATCGTTTTGAGTTAACGATGGGCACCGGTTTGGGCACAGAGAGCTATATCGCCGCACAAATGACCGATGCGGCCTATGGTATGTTCGATCTAAAGTGGAATGAAACCTGGCGGCTTACTGGTGGCGCGCGCTATGAAGAATTCCGCCAAGCTTTACTGCCACTCGACTTACTCGATTACACCGGTCAATATATCGTAGATTTAATTGATGCGATTCAGGAAGAGGATCAACGTTATGCTATTCGTGATGACGGCTGGTACCCTTCTCTGGCGCTGACTTACATGAATCAAGGCTTTATGGGCACAGAGGACTTCCAGGTACGCGCGAGTTTCGCTCAAACACTGGTCCGCCCCGACTTGCGTGAAGTTTCAGAAGTGTACTATATCGACCCGGATCTTGATGTCCAGGTTAAAGGTAATCCTTTATTGGTCTCTTCAGAGATCGATCATTTTGAAGTTCGCACAGAATGGTTTTATGACAACGGTGATAACTTCACTGTAACCCTGTTCTATAAGGACATTGCCGACCCCATTGAGCAGAGTCGTGAGCCAGGTTCCGATGACAATATCCAATTAACTTTCTATAACGCTGAAGCCGGTGAAATTTATGGCGCGGAGTTTGAAGGTTTGAAAGATATCGGAGCAGGATTCTTCATATCGGGTAATGTGACCTTGTCAGATTCTGAAATAGAATCTTCAGCAGATGTTGGTTATACCAATCCCATTCGCCAGATGACCGGCCAATCTGATTATGTTGCCAATATGCAGCTTGGTTATGATTCTGATAATGGTATGCACAGCGTTTCTCTGGTTTATAACGTCTTTGGTGAAAGAATCTATTATGCTGCTCGCCAGGATGGTCATGATGATGCCTACGAGAAACCTTTCAATTCTCTGGATATCGTTTACTCCTTCTATCCGACGGAGTCTCTGACAGCAAAACTGAAGGTCGGCAACATCCTGGATGAAACCAGAGCTTTTGAACAAGTTAATAGTCAGGGACAAAACGTAACTATTCTGGAACAGGATGTGGGCACCAGTTTCAGTTTGGACTTGCGTTACTCATTCTAAGAATTGGTGTTTTTGGCTTCCGCTTCTTGGCCGCTCCTTGAGCGGCCTTTTTTGTTATTCCTCTCGCTTGCCCTAACCTTCCATACGAAATATGACACTTTTATTTCAATTTAATCGAATAATTAATAATCGTATTTCGATAGAAAAATATATTTTCAAATATTTCTAAAATGTCATGAATTATTAACAATAGTATGATTTGCAACTGTTACTCTTATAACAAGATCGTTTAACGCCCTCTTCTGGCGCGAACAGATCCCATAAATGGGGCATCCAAGCGTTTATTAACGACATAGCATGCTCTTATACCCGTTTTGAGGAGGACCTATGCAAACTACTCTTTATAAAAAAATGCTCAGTGCTTTAACTATCATTGCAGCTGTTCTGCCCTTCTCCAGTAGCGCCGAGACTTATACCCCTGCGCAGTTTGGCGATGCCGTCAGTCAACTTACCGCAAAAGTTAATCTCCCGGATACTTTCGAAGGTGGCTTTACAACTATAGCTGTTTACTGCCAAACCGATGTTGCTACATCCGGCATGATCAGCAATACACTGTGTTATCAGGACAATGAGGTTGCTAACTTGCGCCAACAAACTCTGGATGCTCTTGATAGTGTCTCTTTTGTGCCCGCCAGAATTGACGATCAAGCTGTTCCTGTCCGCGTACAATTCCGCGTGGTGTATTCCCGCACTGGTGATCAGCCCGATATTTTAATGCTGCCTAATCTCGGTACCTTACAGGCTCAGCACGGATATAATTATGTAGCCCCACAGGAACGCCTCGATCAACAAGATTGGTTTAGCGGATATTCGCAAAATACGTGGGCTCAGGGTAAGCCTTTCTTTAATAAAGGGCGCCTTACCCGCGTTATCGGAACAGTAAAAACCAATGGGGATGTAGCCAGTGTCAGCACGCTGGATGCCCGGGGGAAAGGCAAGCGTGACGCGGCTGTTATTGAAACCGCGTTAAAACAAACCAGGTTCATACCAGGATTAGTGAACAACCAGCTGACCGAGATGCATTATATTGCCGTGCTAAATTACGCCAAATAATGCTGGATTATTAATTGAATGCCCCGCTATGCGGGGCACTTTATTGTTGAATTAAAGTGGTTGCGGTTGTCGCGTAGGTGGTGGGGATGGCTCGTCATCTATGTCCCGACGTGCCATGAGTATCTATATTGTGATTGCTTGTGACTTTGCTGGTTGGGGGCTATCTGTTGCGGTTTAAATTTTCGTCGGCACAGTATTTTTGGGCAAAGCCACCGAAATAAGCGCCGCCAATCCTATCAATAATGCTGAAACCCACAAGCAGGCTGTAAGGCCAGCTGCCTGATAAACCCATCCCGACAACAAAGTTCCCAGCAAACGGCCTGCAGCGTTAGCCATATAATAAAAACCCACGTCCAGGGAGACGCCATCTTCTTTGGCGTAACTCACAATCAGAAAACTGTGCAAGGATGAGTTAATCGCAAAAACCACACCAAATGCTAACAAGCCACCCATTAATACAATGGTTGCAGACAATCCCGCTTGCAACCCCAACGCAATTGCCGCAGGAATAATGGTCAGCACGATTGCCCATAACAAGGCTTCAGATCCGCCGGGCGAAGCAGATGGGGATCGTTTAATCAACAGTGGCGCAATGGATTGCACAATGCCGTAACCAATTACCCACGCCGCCAGAAAACCGCCCACCCACCAAAAACTCCAACCTAACTGGCTACTGAGAAATACCGGCAAAGCAATCACAAACCACACATCCCGTGCGCCAAATAAAAACAATCGCGCGGCCGACAAGACGTTAATGGCACGACTTTTGGAAAACAAGGTGCTGAACTTGGGTTTCGCTTTGGCTTTGCCCAAATCTTTTTTTAATAGAATCAAACTGGCCAGCCAGATAATCAGTAGAACGGCCGCCATTGCAACAACGGCACCGGTAAAACCAATCATCGCCAACAAGGCGCCACCGAGAAAAAATCCAACGCCTTTTAGTGCGTTTTTAGACCCGGTAAGTAAAGCCACCCATTTAAATAACTGCCCTTGCTGATCGCCCGGCACTAACAATTTAATCGAGCTTTTTGCGCTCATCTTATTGAGGTCTTTAGCAATACCGGATAACGCCTGGGCTGCCATCACCCACACCACAGTCAGCATCGCGGAAGGTACAGCGAGCATCAGTAGCGCGACAACTTGCAGCGCTAAACCAATATTCATGGTGCGGTTCAAACCAATGCGTGCGCCGAGGTAACCCCCGATTAAATTGGTAATTACACCGAAGATTTCATAAAACAAAAACAATCCAGCAATCTGTAAAGGGCTATAGCCCAACTGATGGAAATACAGCACCACCAGCATGCGCAATGCCCCATCGGTCAGGGTAAAGGCCCAATAATTACCGGTGATCACCAGATATTGCTTGATCTCGGTATTCATTCGTACACTCCTCACCAAGAAGCAGTTACGGCAACAGCAGCAATGGGGACAATAAGGAAACCAAGAGGATATAGCCCGTTCAGATAGGGGTATTTGCCTCGCTAAACAACGCGGCGACAGCGTCGGGCACAAAGGGGCGTCCACGTTCATTGAGCGAGGTACCGGTAATTCGCGCACTCAGGCATAGCTTGTCATCTGATTTACGGTAAATATTCTGTACAAAATCAAATTTAACCCGCGATGATTGTTCTATCACAACATCCACATAAAATTCATCGCCGCTTTTTAATGGCCATTTGTAATCCAATCCCGCACGCAGGACCACCAGGTTAACGCCCTGCGCTGCCAGCTCGGCAAAATTGGCACCGCGCTCCAGCAGGAATTCGTGACGCGCATGTTCAAGATAATTTTGATAGACGCCATTGTTAACAATGCCCTGAATATCACACTCATAATCACGCACTTTGAAATCGAGTCTGAAGGTTGCCATGGTTAATCTATTCCTTATAGCGATGTTAAAAAGAAGCGGCATAATATCAACGCTTAAGGAATCGCGCACCCAGAATTAACATACACGGCGTCAACAGCAGCGTGAGTAGCGTAGCAAAGGTAAGGCCGCCGGCTATGGCGCTGGAGAGCTGGGTCCACCACTGCGTGGAAGGCGCACCCCATCCCAGGCTGGGCTCAAGCAAATTGACGTTAACGCCCAATACCATGGGCATTAAACCGAGAATGGTAGTTACCGCCGTAAGCAAGACTGGCCGGAGCCTGAGGCAGCCGGTTTCCAGTGCAGCTTCATAGGGGTTCATCCCGTCACGGCGCAGAATGTTATAGGTGTCGATCAAAATAATATTGTTATTGACCACAATACCGGCCAGCGCAATCACACCCATGCCGACCATCACAATGCCGAAGGATTGTCCATTAACGAGCAGACCAAGCAGCACCCCGGCCGTGGAAAATACAATGGCGGACAATACCAATACCGTTTGGTAGACACTGTTGAATTGAATAATCAGAATCAATGCCATCAAAAAAATCGCAATTAAAAATGCTGACATTAAAAATTGTGCAGCCTCACGCTGGTCAGCATCTTCACCGTCAATTCTTATCTCTACGCCCTCCGGCAATTGATCATATTTTTCGCGCAGTTGATCTAATAAAGCGTCCAATCGCTCGCCCGGTGCAATATCCGCCTGGATCGTTGTGGTGCGCATGCTGTCCACCCGCCGTACCGTGCCGGTTTTTTGTCCGGGCAGCACATCAACAAAGTAGGGTAAGGCAACCTGCCCGCGTGTGGTGTTTACGGTCAAGCGTGAGAGCTGCTCGATGGAACGCCAGTCGCCCGGCAGGCGTACCCGAATATCCACTTCATCGGTTGCATCTTCCGGGCGATAAGTCGCCAACAACAACCCGTTGGTAACCAACTGCACCGCATTACCGACAGTAAGCACATCAGCACCAAGCCGCGCCGCCGCTTCGCGATCAACTTCAATCCGCCATTCAATACCGGGCAAGGTGCGGTCATCCTCAATATCGATAAAGCCACCGATATCTTCCATCAGATTGCGCACCTGGGTTACGGCTTCATCCATCAAGGCAGGATCGGTTGCGCTCACCCGCAATTGAACCGGCTTCCCCTGCCCCGGTCCCTGTTCCTGCTCGCGGAACTCCAGCACAATACCGGGTATGTCGGCAACGGCAGCGTACATTGCATCAGTAATTTCTTTGGCGCGGCGGCGCTCGTGCCAATCAATTAACTGAAATTGCAAAACGCCGATGACATCAGTCCCCATTTGCTCGTCCGGCATGGCAAAGCTGCGCGCATAAACGGCTTCCACTTCGGAATAGTTTGCAAGGCGTTTTTCAATCCGTTTCAGCACCCGATCTTTTTCATAAATGGATAAATCACCGCGTGCACGCACATGAAGCTGCACCGTTTCCGGCTCAATATCAGGAAAAAATTCTACCCCGTGATTAAATTGCATGTAGGCGATATAGATAACGACGATAAGGCCCAGGGTGCCAAGGAATGTGTAGCCGGGATAACGCAATAAGGTGCCCAACGCGTGGCGGTATTTTTCCATAAACTGGCCACTGACCGGCTCTTCCTGTGCGGGTTTTTTCGTACTCACGGCCCCCATCGTCGGCAAAAAAATCAGTGCCATCAGTAGCGATGCCAGCAAACATAAAATCACCGTCGCCGGCAGGTATTTCATAAATTCACCCACCACACCCGGCCAGAACAACAACGGGAAAAACACCGACAAGGTGGTTGCGGTGGAGGCAATAACCGGCCAACTCATGCGTGCTGCCGCGTTGATCCAAGCCTCTTTCGGACCCTGCCCTTCATGGAGGTGCCGATCGGCCAATTCACTCACCACAATCGCACCATCTACCAGCATGCCGGCCACCAGAATCAG
>CAMLOU010000121.1 GCA_946481735.1 uncultured Cellvibrio sp. | reverse complement strand
TATCAACGTCAAAAAACGTCTTTATACTCTCCGCTTCCCACATCGTATCCTGATAGCCCAGCTCCATCAGCTCCGTAATAAATTCTTTTACAAACAACAAATAGCTTGCCGCCGTTGCACCGCCGCCCTTTGCCGTGGCACCGATGGTGCGCAGAAAGAAACGCAAGCTGTTCGGCAGATAGCGGACGCTGCGACCGGCAATCGCATCCAGCGGGCGCGAGGGGGAAATGACTTTGTTTTTTACAATCCGCAATTCCATTCCGCTCGCCTGGCGTTCACTTTCGGGAATCAGGCTCAGCAATTGATTCAAACGCTCCAGATGCTCCAGGTCACCTTCCATCGCATCGATAAATGCACTGTTAAATAAGTGCCCGACGATTTGTGCCATCGACGGTGAGTGCCGGACCGGTTTGCGTTTACCCCAGTGGACAGATTTGCGGTTGCCGCTCACGCCGATAACGAACAGCGATTCTGCGCCGAGATGTAACGCCGGGCTGATCGGAGCCAATTGGCGTAAGGCACCGTCACCGAAGTATTCACGATTGATCCGCACAGCAGGAAAAATGGTGGGGATAGCGGATGAGGCCAGTAAATGCTCCAGGCGCAATCGGGTGGGCATGCCGGCGCGACGATAGCGATTCCAGCCGACCAGGTCAGGATGTCCCTGAAAAAAACTCACGGTTTGCCCGGAAGAATATCCCATGGCGGAAATGCTGACGGCAAACAACTTGCCCTTTTCGATCTCATGATCCAGATTTTCCAGCCTGATCTTGCTGCCAAGTAATTGCCAGAGTGGTGAGTTATCCAGCAGCGATAACGGGCGTTGGCGACCGACACCTTCGTTAAACAACGACAACGCAATCAGTCCGATGCCCTTGAAGATGTCGCTCCAGCCATGCAGATAAATTTGATCCAGCGTAAGGTCGCGCCACATACCCGCCAGGCCAGCGACAGATTCTTTAAACGTACCCGGATGACTCGCCAGGGCTACCGCATTGATCGCCCCGGCAGAGGTGCCGCAAATTATGGGAAAGGGGTAAGGTGCATCCTCAGGCAGGATATCCGCCAACGCTTGTAACACACCCACTTGATATGCAGCGCGAGCGCCACCACCGGAAAGAATCAATGCTCGTTTCATCACTGCAACCAATCACGCACCCGGGATTATTCCGGATTATTCACAAAGGACTTGTCATGCAGTTTGACAAGGAGGGTCATTCCGTCTGCGCCAACGATATCAACGATGCTGCCTTGCGGCAGGTCATCTTTACAGGTAACCGTCCAGAGCGCATCTTCGATCTGCACCTTACCTGTACCGTTTTGAATCGGCGTCAGCAACGAAACACTCCGGCCGATCAACCGGGCTGTGCGCGAGTTTAACAAAGGCTGGTCGGTCTTGTTGTTGAACCTGCGGAATTTTTTCCAATACCCCAGGGTGATGGCGATCGACAATACCGCAAACAAGATGAATTGCCAGTACCACACAAGGCCGGGAAATACCGCAAGCACGGCAGCAACAATCAGCGCAGACACGCCGATTCCCAACAGGAAACCACCAGCGCCAAGCACTTCGAGGATTAAAATCAGCATGCCCAATGAAAGCCAATGCCAGGGTTCAAGTGATCCAAGAAATTCCATAGCTATGCCTGCCGATATTATTGTTTTTGTTTGGCTGAATTAATGAGTTCGCTGATGCCGCCGATGGAACCGATGATACTCGATGCCTCCAGCGGCATCAGGATAACCTTGCCATTCTCGGATGCAGCCAATTGCCCCAGGGCGTCCACATATTTTTGTGCAACAAAATAATTGATCGCTTGCGAATTCCCTTTGGCAATAGCTTCGCTCACCATTTCGGTTGCCCTGGCTTCGGCTTCCGCTTCCCGCTCACGCGCTTCTGCTTCAAGGAACGCTGACTCACGCAAGCCTTCCGCCTTAAGAATCTGGGCGCGCTTCTCGCCTTCGGCTACTTTAATGGCCGCCTCGCGTTCGCCTTCGGCACGCAAGATTTGCGCGCGCTTTTCACGCTCGGCTTTCATCTGGTTGGCCATCGCATCGACCAGATCGCGCGGTGGCGTGATGTCTTTAATTTCAATGCGCGTGACTTTAATGCCCCAGGGACTGGTCGCCTCATCGACTTTCATCAACAAGCTGGTGTTGATGGTATCGCGATTGGAGAGCATCGCATCCAGTTCCATAGAACCGAGTACTGCACGGATATTGGTCATCACCAGATTTTGCATCGCATGACTCAGGTTATTCACTTCATAAGACGCTTTGGCTGCATCCAGTACCTGATAAAAACACACTGCATCGGTGGTGACCATCGCATTGTCTGCACTGATGACTTCCTGGGGTTCAATGTCGAGCACCTGCTCCATCACGGTGACCTTGCGCCCAATCGCATCGACGAAAGGCACAATGATATGCAGGCCGGGATCAAGCATACGGGTGAATTTTCCGAAACGTTCAACAGTCCAGTTTTGTCCCTGGGGCACGCTTTTCACACCCTTGACGACAATGACAATAGCGAGCGCCACCAGGATGATGATGGTTTCGTTGAAAATACCGAACATAGCGGTTTACCTTTGTTAAAAACGCGTTGTTATTATTGGGCCGCTTTGGATTCCTGGTCTTTCAGTTCACGACGCAACACTTTGCCGACATTGGTCTTCGGCAATTCGTTACGAAATTCCACCAGGTGCGGCACCTTGTAGGGTGTCAGCTTGGTCTTGGCATAGTCCCGCACGTCTGCAATGGTTAACGACGGATTGTTGGTGACAACAAACGCCTTCACAGTTTCACTTCCATCGTTATCCGGTACACCGATAACCGCGGCTTCCACAATATCCGGATGACCAGCCAACACGTCCTCCACTTCATTGGGGAAAACCTTGAAGCCCGACACGTTGATCATATCTTTTTTGCGATCAACAATCTTGATGTAGCCGTCGGCCTGGATGATGGCGATATCACCACTCTTGAACCAGCCATCCGCATCCAATACTTCTGCGGTTGCGTCCGGTCGCTGCCAATAACCCTTCATAACTTGTGGACCGCGAATACAGAGTTCACCGGGTTCACCAGCGGGCAACGTGTTGCCATCTTCATCGATGACTTTGCATTCCGTATCCGGCATGGGTAAACCCACCGTCCCCTGCTGAATGCCACCCGGCGGATTGATGGCGACGACCGGTGAGGTTTCCGTCAATCCATAACCTTCATTGATGGTACTGCCGGTCACTTCGGTCCAGTGCTTGGATGTCTCTGCGGTCAAGGCCATACCACCTGACGACGTTAAACGCAGGTGACTGAAATCCAGTTTCACAAAATCCGGATTGCGCATCAGCGCGTTGAACAGGGTATTCAAACCGACAAAACAGGTAAACGGCAGGCCTTGCAGTGTTTTAACAAACGCTTTGATATCGCGGGGGTTGGGAATCAGTACGTTATGGTTGCCCAACGACAAGGCTGACATACAGTGAATAGTAAATGCATAGATGTGATACAGCGGCAAAGGGGTAATGTAGAGCTCCTGATTTTTTCTGAACACCTTATGCATGTGCTCGTTAACCTGCACCATATTCGCGACGAGATTGCGGTGAGTCAGCATCGCGCCTTTGGCAACACCGGTGGTGCCACCGGTGTATTGCAAGACGGCCACGTCCTCGGGATCACGTTTTACCGGCTGAAAGGGTTTTTGTGGTTTATTCAATGCGTCCCGGTAACTCACCTGCAGCGGGAATGAAAATGGCGGAACCATTTTTTTGATATGTTTCACCGCAAAATTCAGTAACACGCGCTTAACCGGCGAATGCAAATCCGCCAGCTCGGTTACGATCACCTGCTCTACTTTTGTTTCCTGAACAATCGCGGCAGCATTCTTGGCAATATTGGCAAGCACCACCAGGACTTTCGCCCCCGAATCATTTAACTGGTGCTTCAATTCATGAGCGGTGTATAACGGGTTGGTATTGACGACCACCATGCCTGCGCGAATCGCACCGAACACGGCCACCGGGTATTGCAGGATATTGGGCAATTGAATGGCAATACGATCACCGGGCTGCAAGGACGTAAATTGTTGCAGATAAGCTGCGAAGCGTGCTGAGTAATGATCCAGGTCGCGATAGGACAGCGTTTGCTTCATGCAGGTAAATGCCGGGCTATCGGCATACTCTCGACAGGACGATTCCAAAATATCGGTAATGATCTGGTTATAGTTTAACGACATGCTTCACTGACTCCTGTGATAATCCTTGAATGATAAGAGGCAAAAAATTAAAAGATAAAATCGCTTTCCGGTAAGGCCATCAGGTTGTCGGCACCGGATTTTATGGACTGCACCAACGCGCGTGTGCGCGGTAATATCCGCTCGTAATAAAAACGGGCGGTATGCAACTTGGCTTGATAAAATGCTCGCTCATCAGGCTTTTCAGTCAATGCCTGATGCGCACAGGCCGCCGCGCGCGCCCACAGATAAGCCAGTGTCAGGTAGCCCGAATACATGATGTAGTCCACTGAGGCTGCACCGACTTCGTCAGGGTTTTGCATGGCGCGAGCGCCAATGCTTTGCGTCAACCCCAGCCATTCACTTTTCAGTTCGACCAGTGGTTTGCATAAATGTGCCAGTGCGTCGTTATCAGCTTGTGACAGGCAAAAATCATCAATCAATCGGACAAAACCCTGTAGCGCCTGCCCCTGGGTCATCAGCACCTTGCGCCCCAACAGATCCAGTGCCTGGATACCGGTAGTACCTTCGTACAGGCTGGCAATACGCGAATCGCGCACGATCTGTTCCAGGCCCCACTCACGAATATAACCGTGGCCACCAAAGCATTGCAGGGCGTGGTTGGTCGATTCAAAGCCGGTTTCGGTCATAAATGCTTTGGCTATCGGCGTCAGGATACTGAGCATTTCCTCGGCATCATCGCGAGCCGCCGGGTCTGCGCCATGCTGGCTGATATCAATTTGCATCGCCGCAAAATAGGCAAGCATCCGCGCGCCTTCTGTAAGGGCTTTCTGTGTGAGCAGCATCCGGCGCACATCCGGATGAACGATGATGGGATCAGCAATACCCTGGGGATTTTTTGGGCCCGTCAGCGAACGCATCTGCAAGCGTTCGCGCGCGTAAGCCAGGGATTTTTGCCAGGCAGCTTCCGCCAGGGCCAAGCCTTGGGAGCCCGTACCGAGCCGCGCAAGGTTCATAAAGGTGAACATGCCATTCAAGCCTTTGTTGGGTTCACCCAGCAAGGTCGCCGTCGCACCATCAAAATTCAGCACGCAGGTAGCATTACCGTGAATGCCCATCTTGTGCTCAATCGAACCACAGTTCACATGATTGGGAGCGCCCAGGCTACCGTCGGCGTTCACCTGGAATTTGGGCACGATAAACAGCGATATACCTTTGGTGCCAGCCGGCGCATCCGGCAGGCGGGCCAACACGATATGGATAATGTTTTCTGCCATGTCGTGGTCACCAGCCGAAATAAAAATCTTGGTACCGGTGATGCGATAGCTACCATCCGCCTGCGGCTCCGCACGGGTGCGTAATAATCCGAGGTCACTGCCACAATGGGCTTCGGTTAAACACATGGTGCCGGTCCAGTCACCGGATGTCAGGCGCGGCAGATAAGTTTGCTGCTGGTATTCGGTGCCGTGAACTTCAATGGTATGCATGGCGCCCTGAGATAAACCGGGATACATCGCCCAGGCCGCATTGGCCGAGGCCACCATCTCATTGAGCACCACACCGAGTGACAAGGGTAATCCCTGGCCACCGTAGGCGGGGTTGCGGGTCATCGACGGCCAGCCGGCCTGGCAATACTGTTGATAGGCTTCTTTAAAGCCATCCGGCGTCTCGACCTGCCCTTCGTGCCAGCGGCACCCCTGGCTGTCTCCAACGGGGTTGAGCGGTGCCAGCACCTCCTGGCAAAACCGGGCATTCTCGTTAAGGATAGCCGTCGCCAGATCACGATTGAGATCGCCACCGCCGGGTAAGACCTGGCAGTGAGATTCGTAATCGAACAATTCGAACAGGACAAAATCGATATCGCGCAGAGGTGCTTGAAAATTACTCATCCTTAATTGCCTTATTGTGAAACCCGCCAGCGTCAGGCTGTGGGAGAACTGTTGATCTACCGATCATGACTCTTATCGGCCGCCCTATAAAATCCGTCGTGTGGTCGGTGCTGCTCCGTCAATATTGGCAGATGGCGCCATGAAGTCAAACGGTCTCCAGCGGAAACTCACAGGCTTCCGCTGGAGCACAAGTGTTATTCCTTGGCGAAAATCTCGTTCAGGAATTCGCGCATTTTTTCCCAGGAGTCTTTATCTGCCGCCGCATCGTAGGCCAAGGGTAGGTTGTAGCGTTTACCCAGCTCGGTAGCCCCCGGGTTGGTAAAACCATGCTTGGCATCAGGATAGGAATAAATACGGAAAGCCACATTGGCATCGGTCATTTCTTTACGGAAAGCCTCTACCTGTTCGGCAGGCACCATGGGGTCGGCTCCACCGGTCAAAATCAATAAATCGGCATTAACTTCGCCATCTTGTGCCGGGGTTTTGGTTGCCAGAGCGCCGTGGAAACTCACCACTGCATCCAGATCCATGCCCTGGCGCGCCATATGCAGCGAGGTTCCGCCACCAAAACAGTAACCCACGGCCGCGATTTTTTCCGGATTCACCGTGGGCTGGTTGCGCAACAAGTTGTAGGCTGCCTCGAAGCGTTTCTCAGCCACCTCGATATTGCTCATCACCATCTGGACAAATTTACCGGCTTCATCAGGATGATCGGTCAACTTGCCGGTGCCGAACATATCCAGCGCAAAGGCGGTGTAGCCCAGCTCCGCCAGCATCTCGGCGCGCTTACGGACATAATCGTTATGGCCCCACCACTCGTGCGCAACCAGAATACCTGGCCGCTTGCCCTGCACACTGTCGTCATAGGCGAGGTAGCCGGTAAAGCTTTCACCATTGACCTTGTATTCAATAACTTTGGTCTGTACCTCGGCATGCGCCAATAGGTTGAAACAAAAGATGATTAAACCGGTAACAATTTTTTTCATGATGCAAACTCCTTGACTGGGAAAGACAATGTTATTCGATTGGCAAGACTTCATCGGTTGCATTGAGTACAGCGGTAATAATTTCCTGGGTTAACGCGGCGGTAAAACCCCAGATTTCGTAACCCTCATGTTGATACGCCGGCACGCGCCAGGATTTACCGGCATGAGAGAAGATATCGGTGCGCGTTTGAATACCCGCACGAAAAGCAGACAGGGGTACACGAAAGACTGCATCCAACTCGTCCGGGGAGGGTACGAGTTCAATGGCCGGATCGATCAACCCGACAAACGGTGTTACACGCACACCGGCGCGCGTCGCGCGTGGCTTACAGGCGCCTAATAATTTAACAGCGGCGGGCGACAATCCGATTTCTTCGTGGCTCTCGCGCAAGGCGGTATCCAGCAAGGTGTTGTCTCCGGTTTCCCACATGCCGCCGGGAAACGCCACCTCCCCGGGGTGGTTCGTTAAATGTTGGGCACGCAGGGTGAAGATCATTTCGGGATTTTCTGCATCGGTAAATAACACCATCACCGAGGCTTGAGCAGGATAAAGACCCACTTGCTGGGTCAGGGAATGATTAGGTTGGAGATAATTTTGCAAATACTGCCACAAGGGTCTCATGAGTTCGTTCCGGCACCAGACACGAGAATTCCAACCATACCACTAAGCCGAAATCTCGGCCAAGCGCCAAACGTCATAGGCAGGTTCTTCGTAGGGATGGGCCGAACGCAGCGCGTCGAGGGCTCCGGCTATATGCTCGTCGGCACACACCATCTCCACGCGATATTCAGCCACCACTGCCAACTCACCGGTCTTACCGATAAACGGATCACTACCGGCCAAGGGGCGAAACTGCCCCTCTCCCCGCGTTTGCCAGGCGCAGCAATCGTAGTGTCCGATCCGCCCGGCACCCGCCGCAAACACGGCGGACTTTACAACGTCCAGATGCGATTCGGGAACAAAAAATACCAGTTTGTACATCGCTACCTAGATAACACGCACGGCAATCACATGATCTACAGCGCGGATAGCGGCAATCACATCGTCGCTGGGCGCTTGCTCAACATCGATGATGTTATAAGCCATCTCGCCGCGACTTTTGTTGACCATGTCCACGACGTTGACTTTTTTATCCGCCAGCAATGACAACACATGGCCAAGCACACCGGACACGTTGTCGTTAGAGAAGGTAATGCGCGCGCCGGTGCCCGGGTTGCGATCCATATATACACTGGGGAAGTTAACCGAGTTTTTGATGTTGCCGTTTTCCAGGTAATCCATCAGCTGGTCTGCAGCCATGATGGCGCAATTTTCTTCAGCTTCTTCAGTACTCGCGCCGATGTGTGGCATGGCGTAAACATCCTGACGTTGCAGCAGGCACGGCTCGGGGAAATCACACACATACTTGCGCAATTTGCCTTCATCCAGACTCGCGATCACCGCGTGCGCGTCAACAATCGCTTCACGCGCAAAATTCAGCAGCACCGCACCGGTTTTTACTGCCTTAAGTGATTCGCTGTTGATCATGTGCCTGGTCGCTTCGATGGCGGGTACGTGCAGGGTGATGTAGTCCGAGCGCGCCAGCAGCGACTGCAGGTTTTCCATCCGCCCCACCTGGCTCGGCAAACGCCATGCCGCTTCAACCGACAAGGCCGGGTCAAAGCCAACAACATTCATACCCAACGCCAAAGCAGTTTCGGCAATCATGGAACCAATGGCTCCCAAACCCACTACGCCGAGCGTCTTGCCTTGCAATTCACTGCCGGCAAAATTGGCTTTTTCTTTTTCCAGTAATTTGGACATTTCCTCAGCGTCGGTCATGTGCGTCAAACCTTGCACATACTCCATCCCCGACAAGATGCCACGTGAAGCTAACAGCATGCCGGCCAGCACCAGTTCTTTTACGGCGTTGGCATTGGCACCCGGCGAGTTGAACACCACCACACCCAACTTGGTGTAATCCGCTACGGGGACATTGTTGACACCGGCACCGGCACGGGCGACGGCTTTTACGCTTTCCGGCAGGGCTTCTCCGTGCAACTTGTGGCTGCGCAGGATGTAAGCATCCGGGTGACCGATATCACTGGCCACTTCATATTTTTCACGTGAGAAACGATTAAGTCCTTTCACAGAAATCTGGTTGTAGGTTTTGATCTTGTACATGATCTTTTCCTCTTCAATTCTTTGGGCAAAAGATAGGCGCGGGTGATACGACAACCGGCGCATGCAATTTAGGCGGCGTTTTTAGCTTCCTGATAAGCCCAGCTCAACCAGGGCATCAACGCTTCGAGATCTGCCTGTTCAACGGTTGCACCACACCAGATACGCAGGCCCGCCGGCGCATCGCGATAGGCGCCGATATCGTAGGCAACACCTTCTTTATCCAGCAGTTTCACCATGGTCTTCACTTGATCCGGCGTTGCGTCCAGGGTCAGGCAGACGCTGGTATTGGAGCGGGTTTCCGGGGTTTGCGGCAGGAAATTGATCCATGCATTGTCGGCGACAAATTTTTCCAGCACTGCGAGGTTGGCGTTTGAACGCGCGATGGTTTCTTTCACGCCACCGATGGCTTTTACCCAGTCCAGCGCATCGAGATAATCCGCTACCGCCAACATGGAAGGCGTGTTGATCGTGTCACCTTTGAAGATGCCTTCGCTCAACTTGCCGCCGCTGGTCATGCGGAACAGCTTCGGCATTGGCCAGGAAGGCTTGTAGGTTTCCAGGCGCTCAACCGCGCGGGGGCTGAGGATCAACATGCCGTGCGCGCCTTCGCCGCCCAGTACTTTCTGCCAGCTGAAAGTAATCACGTCCAGTTTTTCCCAAGGCATCTCCATTGCGAAAACCGCAGAGGTTGCGTCGCAAATGGTCAGGCCCGCGCGATTATCAGGAATCCAGTCGCCGTTGGGGACTTTCACACCGGAGGTGGTGCCGTTCCAGGTGAAGATCACATCGTTTTCAAAATTGACTTTGGACAAGTCAGGCAGCAGGCCGTAATCCGCTTCGTGCGCATTAACCACCAGCTTCAATTCTTTGGTGGCATCGCTCAGCCAACCCTTACCGAAGGATTCCCATTGCAGAATATCCACACCGCGCGCACCGAGCATTGACCACATCGCCATTTCTACCGCACCGGTGTCAGAACCGGGCACGACACCAACGCGGTAGCCAGCCGGCAAACCAAGGATGGCAGCAGTGTCTTCGCAAGCGCGTTGTAAGGCAGCTTTGCCGATCGTTGAGCGATGGGAACGGCCAAGCGTGGATACATCCAGTTTGGTCAGGTCATAACCCGGACGTTTGCTGCAGGGGCCGGAGGAGAAATTAGGATTGCGGGGTTTTACCTGTGGTTGCATGTTGATCCTCTGATTCAAACAATGAAGGTTAGCGCACCCGAGATAAACAACATCTGCCACACAACCTGAAACAAGTTGCACGTGTTACATAACGTTCAGTTACATAACGCGGAGGCGCTGCCAAGAGGCCGGCGAGACGGGCGTGAACTACTCGCGAAATTGCCAGCAAATTCGGGGGCGTCGATTATGCCAGCTATGCCGAAAATAACCTAGCCAGGGGCTGTGACAATATGGGGCGCAAAAAAAAGCCCTCCACAATGTGGAGGGCAGAGGGAGACGTCGATGCATCAACCAGACATCGACGGTGAGAGACCGGTACAACGGCGAGGAAGTCTGTGCCACCTGCCTGAACATGCTCGCTGACTCTCGGGAGCGAACCTGTGTTGAAATCAGAATTAGCGAAATAGTAACGAAAGCTGCGCCTCATGGCTACTCAAAAAGCCGGAATATGACAAGGAAGCGCTAAATTTTTGTCAAATTTTGTACGGTTTCATGAAAACGGACGCACAAATGGCAAATTATTTTTGTGAGAACGGTTACATCTGCGCACTGTAGTTTTTCCCATCACCGCTGTCAATGTGAACCCTGCCGCAACAAAAAATGCCTGTAACGACAAATTCCTCAAATAGCCATTAACACTATTTCCTGAGCGTGATATCGCACAGAAGCCATTCACAAAATGCTTCTATGGTTGTGACGGCTCGAACTGGAACACCAGATACCGGAGCCCTATTCTGCGGGACATAGATGCCATGATTACGCTGTACACCTACACCACCCCCAACGGTCGCAAAATTTCGATCATGTTGGAAGAGCTGGGAATTCCCTATAACGTGAAGGTTATCAATCTCAGCAAACGCGAGCAGTTTGATCCGGCCTTTACCGCCATTTCACCCAACAACAAAATTCCGGCAATGGTGGATGGTGATAGCCCACCTGTGACCTTGTTCGAGAGCGGCGCGATTCTCACCTACCTCGCCGATAAATACGGCCGGTTCCTTCCGCCAACGGGCCCTGCGCGCTACAAAACCCTTGAGTGGCTTTACTGGCAGGTCGGCGGGCTTGGCCCGATGTTCGGACAATTGGGCCATTTCGGCATCTTTGCCAAAGAAAAATTGCCCGGCGCTATTCACCATTATGTAGAAGAAGGCGAACGCCTGCTTAACGTGATGGAACGCCAGTTGGAAACCCATGCATTTCTCGCCGGCGATGATTATTCGATTGCTGATATGGCTGCTTATCCCTGGGCTTTTAATGCAGATACTTTTCTCAGCGAGTTTCTCGGGGACGTGGTGGCGACCATGCCGGCCGTGCAGCGCTGGCTCACCACGGTGGGCGAACGCCCTGCCGTGCAACGCGGCATGGACGTTCCGGTTATCCACTCGGATTAATTTACAGGCCGCAAGGCGATGGCAAGGGCGGCTGCTGTTCTGCAACCTGATCCAAATATTTCACCTGATTTTTGCGCAACTCGGCCACAGCCCGCTCCACTTGTTGCGGAGACATGGCAACGCCGGCTTTATGGAACACCCAATCGATATCTTCGTGATATTCACGCTGTTCCGGTGAATCTACCGGCCCCAACGAATCGTCCGCGCCTTTGGGCATAAACCACAGATTGAAATTGATCGACATAAAATCTTCCGGATATACCTTCTCGCTGTGTTCGGCGAACAACTTGCCGTCCACGTAATAACGCACCCGGTTATCAGCGACGATAAACACCAGGGTTCGCCAACCGGCGTAGCTGCCTTCCTGCCGCGTAAATTCATTAACCTTGGTCCAGGGTTCCAATTGGAAGGTCTCCCAGGTTGTGGTCCACATGGCCGGTTTTGCGTCCGCACCCCAGCCACCATTGGGCAGGTATTCGAAATCGGTCTCGCTATAGTCTTTATCCATCGGCGCTTTCAGCGGACTGATGGCATAAAAGGTCTGGATGACCTCGTCACCGTCGGGGCCATATTCGGGTTCGTCGCGGAAAAATACCCGCGCCGCATAGGTCCCTTCCCGGTATTTGCGCGCGTGGCAGAACTGGGTGTGGCGAGTATTGTCGCCCGTACCGTCGGTGACGGATGCCATGCGGATAGCGCCCTGCGCTGTCCCGTCAATATCCGTGTGGAAGGAAATTCCCTCCCCTGACCAGGTCGCCCCGGCAATGCCCGGGTGGCCGGTTTCGGTTCTTACTGACCAGCCATTGGCCGTGAAGTCTTGCAGCGCGGTATAGCTGAAATCATCGAAGAAAACCTGTTGGGTCGCCTGATCCGGCGCAGTGGCACAGGCACCTAAACCTAAACAGGAGGCCAGACCTAAAACAGCGGTAAACCTTGATACGCTCATTATCTTTATCCTTTTATGTGACTGACGAA
>CAMLOU010000120.1 GCA_946481735.1 uncultured Cellvibrio sp. | reverse complement strand
GCGGCGAGTTCTACCATGACCAGGGCGGAGGCTTCGAGGGGTTCGATAAAGCCGGCGGCCATGCCGATGGCGACACAGTTTTTTACCCAGAATTTCTCGCGGTGCCCGCAGGGGATGCTGAGTTTTCTGGGGGTTAATGTTTCAAAGCCGGCGCCCACATAATTGGCAAGAATCGCGGTGGCCTGGTCTTCCGACATGTGTCGGCTGGAATAGACGTGGCCGATACCTTTGCGGCTATAGAGGCCGATGTCCCAGATCCAGCCGGCGTCCTGTGCGTGGGCAAGGGTGTAGGGAAGTATGGGCGAGGTGTCGCTGGCGTAGGGTTCTTGCACGGCGACGGCGCTGTCGATAAAAAGTTGATCGCTTTTGTCGATAAATTTTGCACCCAGTGTTTCGCCGAGCAGCAGGGATTTTAAACCGGAGCAGTCAATAAACAGGTCAGCGTGGAGATGTTGTTGCTCACGGGTTTCAATGCTGGTGATGCCGTTTTCATCCTGATTTACTTTATCGATGGTGCCGATCACATGTTTTACGCCTAACACGGTTTTACAGTGTCGGCTTAAAAAGGTTACAAATTTTCCGGCGTCCAGGTGGTAGCCGTAATTGACATGGGATTTGTATTCCGGTGTATCCGCCGTGCGCGGTGCGCGATTTTTTTCGCACAAATATTCCTGTGCGCAAACCGCATCGGCAAACGCGCCCTGTTGGCCGCCGGCAACCCACCAGGCAGCGATATTGCGCTCAAGGAAGCCAATGGGCAATGAAAAGGGGTGATAGTAAAAATTGGGTTCGTTTTCAGAACGCCAGTTGATAAATTTAACGCCTTGCTTGAATGACGCATCGCATTCCTTAAAAAAATCTGTTTCAGAAATTCCCATATCGCGCAGCGTATTGCGCAGCGATGGCCAGCTGCCTTCGCCGACGCCGATGATGGGTACGTCTGAGGATTCGATTAAGGTGATTTCCAGTGCCTGACCGTAACGCGCGGCGAGGATGCCGGCGGTGAGCCAACCGGCAGCGCCGCCACCGACAATCAGTATGGATGTAATGTGTTGCGCATTCATAAGAAAAAACCTTGCGGTAAAAATGCAAAAAGGCCATTACTGGAATGGCCTTTTTGTGTTGCTAATACCCGTGAGAATTAGAAGCTCGCTCTCACACCCAGGGCATAACGACCTACACCTTCACCATTGTAGAACATCTGGTTGCTCTTTCTACCGTGAATGCGTGAGCCTTCTTCGGTCACGTTGATGCCTTCGAGGAAGACGCTGACATTTTCCGTTAACTCGTAGCTCATGGAGATATCGACCTGCGAGTAATCTTCCACCACGACCGGCTCGTTACTGGTGCTGGAGTAGTAGTACTGGAAGCCACGGATAAAGGAGTCTCTCCAGTTGTAGGCAATACGAATCTGGAACGGACCGTTTTCGTAGAAGCCTATCAGGTTAGCGGAGTCACTGACACCTACCACGGCATCCGCTGTCGGGACTTCGCCCAGCGGTGTGTCGTAATCGTACTCAGGATCAGCAAATACGAAGGTGGCGTTGGCGATCATGCCGAAACCTGATTCACCGAAGAAATGCTGCCCGCCAATTTCAATACCGGATACTTCTTTGGTATCAAGGTTACGCGGACGGCGAATTTCATACACCACGTCCTGGCCAGTGGCCGGATCGGTCACGCCGGTGATGACCTCAGGTGCGGCTTCAGTAACCACAAAGTTATCAATGGATTTTGAGAAGGCACCGATGGAGACGTAATCAAAATCGTTGATATACCATTCTGCCGACAGGTCGAAGTTATCGGACATGAAGGGCTCAAGGTTCGGGTTACCCGCGCTACCGATACCGGATTGTCCTTCACGGATATCACCGAAGTCACGCGATGATCTCATGTCGGTCAGCTCCGGACGGGTGATGGTGCGCGATGCGGCGAAGCGCACAATAACATCGTCGGTCAGATCGTATTTCACTGACAGGTTTGGCAGGAATACGTCGTAATCACCTTTGTCGGTAAAAGGCACGTTTTCAGCAAATACCCGCCCATAGTTCTCACCTTCCACTGCTGGCGGTGTCAGCGACACGAGCGTTCTTTCCAGTGAAGTGGAATTGATTTTCGTGTCTTCATAACGCACACCGGCAACCACAGTCAGATCGCGGCCACTGATGTCGTATGATTTGATCGCTTCCACATAGATTGCAGTGGTTTCTTCATTAATATCAGACCAGTTTGGCTGAAGTTTTAATTCAGAATTGCTGACATCTCTTTGAGCAGCCGTAGAATTGGGATCTTGCTGTGCATGTCGCACCCAATCGTTATACACCAACGGATCAAACGAGAAATAAGCTAAGTTGCCCAGAACACCATGATTCATGGTTTTGACTTCGTAGCCCGCTGCATTTGCTTCTGCAACAGTGCGGAAGAGACTGGTCGAAGGGTCGCTGCCCACCAGAGTGTATGAATTCTGAAATGCATTCTCACCTGAGGCTTTGTATTGCTGAATGGTTTTGGTTTGGTCGGTAAACATCGCGCCGGCTTTCAGCGTGAAGGTGTCCTGGGTGAAGGTGTAATCCACACGCGCCTGATCTATTTCATCGGTGCGCGGATCAGAGTAACCGTCGTATTGCCACACGCGGGCATTGGCAATAGAAATGTCTTCGTTGTCGTAATAGTGGCTGGCTACATCGCCACGAATTTCAAAGGTGAATGACAACGGCGCTGCCTGCACGTCTGAACGGCTGATGTTGGCCTGGTTGTCCGGTTGTGCTTCCGCTTTTGAGTGACTGTAAGCGAAAACCAGGTTGGACGAATCGGTAATATCCCAATCCGCTTCAAAGCCAGTGCTCAAGCCAGTTTCTTGGGTAACGGGATTGTTAACGAAGAAGTCCAGGCCCGCGTTGGTCACGGTGCGGCTGACGATGGTGCCGTTGCCGTCAATTTCATATTGCTCGTTGTTGCCGTAGCCGTACCAGGCCGCACTTTCATATTCCAGACCTTCCTGTTGCAGGTCGGAATATTGCGCGTCCAGTGTCAGGGTCAGGTTATCCACCGGCTCGTATTGGAACACCAGGCTACCGTTCAAACGCTCACGCTCGAAATCCTGACGCTTGATAACGGTTTGTGTGGGGTAGAAGTCAACGTTCTGGATATTACCCTGGGCATCGGGCAGCTCCAGGTAGGAACCCAGCGATGCAGGGCGGCGTGAACGCCAGTCCCAACGGCGTTGCTCTACCGAATCACTTTGGTAATCGCGCTCTTGAAAACTGATGGCAGCCAGCACGCCGAAGTTGTCATTGAAGGTGGTGCTGAACAGACCGGAAACCGACGGGGTAACATCATCCACATTGGTTTCTTTCATGCCTTTGATAGAACCGGCCACCTTGGTGCCCAGGTCCAGCGGACGCGCAGTTTTAACGTTGATGGTGGCACCGATGCCGCCTGATTGTGTCGCAGCGGTTGAGGTTTTATACACTTCAACACCGCTCACCATTTCGGCGGCAACGGTATCGAAGTTGAAGCCGCGGCTGGCGTTAGCGTTAGGCATTTGCCGTCCGTTAAACAGCACGGTATTAAATTGTGGGCCAAGGCCGCGAACGGTGATCTGACGACCCTCGCCACCGCTGCGATCAATCGACACACCGGTGATGCGCTGTAAAGATTCTGCCAGGTTAGTATCGGGAAACTTACCGATGTCTTCAGAACTGATTGCGTCTACCACACCGTTGGAATCGCGCTTGGTGTCCAGGGCACTTTGCAAACTCGCCCTGTAACCGGTTACCACCACTTCCTCGATCAACTGCGCGTTAGCTTCAGTTGCCGTGGCGATAGCCAGGCTGAGCATACTGATTTTAAACATCGGATGCGTGTATTTTGCGTTCATAGGATTTCCTGCACTGATTATTATAGGGGGACTGATAAATGCTTAGCCGGACGACATCCGGGCAAACACTTTCAGACTTCTTGAGTACTTGTATACATGTAATGCGGCCCCGATGATAATACTTGTATACAAGCAGTTCAATGGTGGATTGGCAGGAATGTCTGCGTTGGTTGAAATTTGAACGGGATTTGCCGGGGTAACGGGTGCCACTGCGCAGATATAAAAAAATATTTACCGGTAGGCACGCGTTTATTAATTGAGCTTGACTATGGCAAACGAGCGGGATATTTCAAATATTTAACGAGGTAGATAGCGGCAACGGCAAGGAGGGTGTTGACAAAAAATTTTCCTCCAGATCGTAAAGCTTCATCAGCCGGCTTATCGCTTCCGGCAATTGAACGATGCGCAGGTCAGTACCGGCGTCTTTGGCAAGCCGTAGCGCAACCAGTATTAATGCAGTGATGGAGGAATCAACTTTGGTGACGCCACTGCAATCCATGGTATGGGCGCCGGTATGCATCAACGTTTGCAACTGCCGGTGCAGGTTGGTGACGGTTGCAAAGCTCACCTCGCCGCGCAGGTAAATAGTGCCCTGATTTAACGAGCATTCACTCATCTGCGCTGCCCTCCGCGCGATTGTTCTTTTCCGCCAGATTGGTTAGGAAAGCATCCAGGCCTATTTTTTTTATTTCTTCATCAAAGACGCCGCGCGTGGTAATCACCAGGCTCACGCCCTCTACGTTGATATCGACAATCTTCCAGTTATCGTCCTTGAGTTCGAGCCGTAAAAATAATATGACCGGCTCGCCCTTCTCATTGGTGGCGCGCAGCTTGAGTGTGGCTTTGTGATTATCCTTTTCGTTGTAATGCGCCCCCAACATCTCCGGCTTGGTATTGCGATAGATAAACAAGGTTTCGGTATAGGTTCGAATTAAATAGCGCTGGAATTCCCGCACATACGCGTCGCGTTGTGGTGCAGTGGTGTTGCGCCAATGTTGCGCCAGTGCCAACTGAGCAACACGTGCAACGTTAAAATGCGGGAGCACTGTGTCAGCAATCATAGCGCGCAATTGTTGCGGGTTATCTTTATACAGGGCTTCATGGTTTTTTAACTGCGTCAGTACATCATCAATCGCCACCCTCATTACGGCGGCAGGGTCAGCGACTTGCGCTGCTGCTGTACTTTCCGCACAACTTACCCATGGCAGAATACAAAGCAGCATCCCGATGATGCCGCGACGGTAGCAATGCGACAAGCTGTTCACCCAACTGGTTTTCATATGCGGTCACCTGTGTGACATTAGCCCACTATTTATCGGCGGGTTCTTTATCCCCACTCACTTGATTAAGCCCAAACGCTCCGATCAGCTTTTCCAGCAAGAGCGCTGAAGACGTAAACTCTATGTTGTCCCCATCGGCCAGCAGGGTGTCATCGGCCCCCACTTCAATACCAATATATTGTTCACCCAACAGGCCAGAGGTAATAATGCTCGCGGAAGAATCCACGCTGAAGCGATAGCGATTATCCAGTGCCATACTGACTTTGGCCTGATAGTTATTCGTGTCCAATTGAATGTCGGTCACCCGACCGATGACCACACCGGCACTCTTTACTGGCGAGTGAATTTTTAATCCGCCGATATTGGTAAAGTACGCGTGCACGTCATAACTGGGGGCCGAGCGAAAACTGGATTGGTTAGCCACCTTCAGCGAAAGAAACACCACTGCTGCCAACCCGAGCGCCACAAAGAAGCCAACCCATAAATCGACCATGTTACGGTTCATTGTCAAAACCCTCTGAACATAAAGGCCGTCAGCACAAAATCCAATGCCAACACCACCAACGCCGACAACACCACGGTGCGGGTTGTCGCCCGGGAAACACCTTCGGCGGTGGGCACCGACGAATAACCCTCAAATACCGCAATCAAGCTGACGGCAAGCGCAAAGATCACGCTTTTGATGATGCCATTCAAAATGTCCTGCCGAAAATCCACCGCGTTCTGCATCTGTGACCAAAAGGTTCCGGCGTCCACACCTAATAATTTCACAGTGACCAAATAGCCGCCGAAGATTCCTACCGCACAAAAAATAACATTGAGTAAGGGCAACGAAATAACACCTGCCCAAAAGCGCGGTGCTATGACGCGTGCCAGCGGCTGTATCGCCATCATCTCCAACGCGGTTAATTGTTCGGTGGCTTTCATTAAGCCAATCTCGGCGGTAATGGCTGAACCCGCGCGACTTGAAAATAACAGCGCTGATAGCACCGGCCCGAGTTCGCGCACCAGGGCAAGGGCTACAACCATGCCAACACCATCGCCAGAACCAAAGCGCTCCAGCGTGTCGTACATCTGCAAACCCAGCACCAGGCCGACAAACAGACCGGCCACGGTAATAATCAGCAACGAGAATACACCGACAAAATAAATCTCACGCACTACCAGCCAGGGACGACGAAGGCAGGTGCCCGACATAAAGAAAATGGAAAATAAAAAGTGAAACACCGCACCCAGTAATACCAGGCGTTCCGTTACCTGATGCCCGAGCAACGTCAGGTAATCGGCGATGGATTTCATAATCCATCTCCCAGCAGGTCGTGTGCATAATCCGGCGCAGGATAATGAAAAGGGACTGGCCCATCAGCATGGCCATTCACAAATTGCTTCAGATAAGGATGTTTGGATTGATAAATGTCAGCGGGCGTACCTTCAGCAATGACTACGCCTTCTGCAATCATATAAAGGTAATCCACAATATTGAGTGACTCGGTAATATCGTGCGTCACAATAATGGAGGTAGCGCCCAGGGCGTCATTGAAGCGGCGCACCAACTGCCCTATTACACCCAGGGAAATCGGATCGAGGCCGGCAAAGGGTTCATCGTAAAGAATTAATTCCGGGTCCAGCGCAATGGAACGAGCCAGGGCTACCCGCCGCGCCATACCGCCGGACAATTCAGATGGCATCAAATGGTGAGCACCGCGCAAACCGACGGCCTGCAGTTTCATCAATACCAGATTGCGGATTAATGCTTCCGGCAGGTCGGTGTGTTCGCGCATTTGAAAGGCGACATTTTCAAATACCGTTTGATCGGTAAATAATGCACCCATCTGAAACAGCATGCCCATCTTGCGGCGCAATAAAAAAAGCTGATGGGTATTCAACGCGGCGACCGATTGGTTATCCACCATTACGCGCCCGGATGTCGGTTTAATCTGGCCGCCGATAAGGCGCAAAATCGTCGTCTTGCCACATCCGCTCCCCCCCATGATGGCAACCAATTTCCCGCGCGGAATGCGCAAGCTTATGTTGCGTAATATGGTACGCGAGCCATAGCCAAAAGAAACTTGATCTAACTCAACAAACGTCGATTTATCGTTCATAGCACTATGTCCTTGAGAGACCATAGGACTATCCTACTCCCGAGGTAAATTTTCCTCCAGCAGAAAAATGCGATCGTCACTTAGCGGCGACCAGCTCTGCATGAAGCCTGGCCAATCTGAAAAGAATTGCCTAATAGTAATTTTCAAACTACTCCATAGTTAAAAATGCGAATACTTACGCCGATGAGTATTTTTATACTGTTTGGCGAAGAACGAGTCCTTGAAAATAAAACGGTTAAGAGGGTTTGTTTTGTACGTTGTTTATTTTTTAGCGACAAGGTTATTAATAAGAAGAATCGTTTTTCACTCGAAGTTAAGTTAGGTGCCAATGCAAATAAAAAATGGCATCAATCGCAGGGACCCTCAGCCTGTCAGTAAGCGTTCCAACCGGCGATGTAACTGACTCATCACATATAAAAGAGGAATTTTTTATGTTCAGAAAAACAACGCCTGTTATTTCTGCGGTCGCTATGTCCGCATTAATAACTCTGCAAGCCGGCGCAGTGCTTGCACAAGGCAACCCCATACACAACAACCAACCCACCACCAACAGTTTCTGGTGGCCAGAGCAACTGGACCTGAGCCCATTGCGACAGCACGGTGCTGAGTCGAATCCCATGGGTGAGGATTTCGATTACGCCGAAGCCTTCGCGCAGCTTGATTTGGAAGCAGTCAAGGCCGATATCAAAACCCTGATGACCACCTCGCAGGATTGGTGGCCGGCGGATTACGGTCACTATGGCCCCTTCTTTATTCGTATGGCCTGGCACAGCGCCGGTACTTACCGCGTTTATGACGGTCGCGGTGGTGCGGCTGGTGGGCAACAACGTTTTGAACCGCTGAACAGCTGGCCGGATAACGTCAACCTGGATAAGGCCCGCCGTTTGCTGTGGCCCATCAAACAAAAATACGGCAGCCAGATTTCCTGGGCCGACCTGATGGTGCTGACCGGCAACGTTGCACTGGAATCCATGGGTTTTAAAACCTTCGGTTTTGCCGGTGGTCGCCAGGACGATTGGGAAGTTGAAATGGTGAACTGGGGCAGCGAAAAAAAATGGCTGGCCGACCAACGCCACACCGGTGACCGTCAATTGAAAAAACCGCTCGCCGCCGTACAAATGGGTTTGATCTATGTAAATCCCGAAGGCCCCAACGGCGTTCCTGATCCGTTACTGGCGGCCAAAGATATTCGCCACGCATTCGGCGGTATGGCAATGAATGATGAAGAAACCGTTGCACTTATTGCCGGCGGCCACACCTTCGGCAAAGCGCACGGCGCGCACAAACCCGATAAGTGTATCGGTAAAGACCCGGCCGCCGCCGGTATTGAAGAGCAGGGCCTGGGCTGGACCAGCAAGTGCGGCAAAGGCAATGCAGAAGACACCATCACCAGCGGTTTGGAAGGTGCCTGGACATTCAACCCCATCGCCTGGACAACCCAGTACCTGGATAACCTGTTCGCCTTCGAGTGGGTGCAAACCAAAAGCCCGGCCGGTGCAATCCAGTGGATTCCCAAAGACGGTCAAGCCGCCAACCTGGTGCCCGACGCGCACGATAAAACCAAACGCCACGCGCCGATTATGTTCACCACCGACCTCGCGCTAAAAGAAGATCCGGAATTCCGCAAAATTTCCCTGCGCTTTAAAGAAAACCCCAAAGAATTTGAACTGGCGTTTGCCAAAGCCTGGTTCAAATTAACGCACCGCGACATGGGGCCCCGCTCTCGTTATATCGGTGCGGACGCGCCCAATGAAGATCTGATCTGGCAAGATCCGTTGCCGCCAGTTGACCACGAATTGATTAACGCGAGCGATATTGCAACCTTGAAATCCAACATCCTCAAATCGGGTTTGAGCACGGCTGAGTTGGTGAGAACTGCCTGGGCTTCCGCCGCCAGCTACCGCGACACCGACATGCGCGGCGGCGCCAACGGCGCACGCATTCGCCTCGCACCGCAAAATCAATGGAGCGTGAATAATCCAAAAGAAACGGCGAAAGTGTTGAAACGTTTGGAAAAAATCCAGACCGATTTTAACAAGGCACAACGCGGTAATAAAAAAGTTTCACTCGCCGACGTGATCGTACTGGGCGGCGTGGCAGCTGTTGAACAAGCTGCGCAAAAAGGCGGTTATGACATTGAAGTACCTTTCACGCCCGGTCGCGTTGATGCTACCCAAGCGCAAACCGATGCAGAATCCTTTGCGGTACTGGAACCTACCGCCGACGGCTTCCGCAACTATTTTGCCAAGGGCAACACTGAATCGCCGGCGGAGATGCTGGTAGACCGTGCCAATGTGCTCACCCTGACTGTACCGGAAATGACTGTACTGGTCGGCGGCATGCGCGCGCTCGGCGCCAACAGCGACAACGTCAAACACGGCATCTTCACCGATAAACCGGGCACCCTGAGCAACGACTTTTTCGTGAACCTGCTCGACATGTCCACGCAATGGAAAAAATCTGAAAAAACTGAAGGACTGTACGAAGGGCTGGACCGCAAAACCGGCAAAGTCAAATGGACGGCAACGCCGGTGGATTTAGTGTTTGGTTCACATGCAGAGCTGCGTGCAGTGGCTGAAGTCTATGCAGCAAATGACGGGCGAGAGAAATTTTTGAATGACTTTGCCAAAGCCTGGAATAAAGTGATGATGCTGGATCGCTTTGATGTGAATTAAGTGAGTTGAATTGGTGTGAAAAGTAAATACCTGCCGATCTTTGGCGAGAAGATCGGCAGGTTTTTTTAGTAGTTAGTTGCTGAGTAATACAACACTACCGCTTTGGGGATCGACGACGTATAAGCCGGTATTAATATTACTTTCTACAATAAATAGTAGCTTGCTTACAGGATCATATTCCAGATTTTTGCTTAACTCGAAAGGAGAGCTAATATTGGTCACGCTCTCTGCGAGCAGCGTGCGGTCTCCCGATTCCAGATTAACCGCTATCAATTGATCATGGCCGTCCAAAACCAACAGACGATTATTGGCCTCATCCACAGCAGATCCCTGAACAGTTCGGTTTATCTCGGGGCCCGTATTTCCATCGTTCGTTGAATGTACATACGTTAACGGCGCGGTCTGCCAGTTTTCAATACCAATAAAATAGTGATCGAAAATAACATTAGGTGTAACGATGAGTTCGTCTGAACTCTCGATCCATGAGGCAAAAAGGGGTGACTCAATGGCAACATCAAGAGCAGTTGCATCAACGACAGTTGTACGATTACCTGACACAGGATCAACCATAAAGATCGCATCGGCAGTATTGTCCGTTACCAGAAGCTGATGGCCTTGACCCCACTCCAAACTTACCGGATTTGCAAATGAATCTCCTGTGCCCCGGTCGTCACTGGATATCGTCGTGCGAACACCCGTTTCAATATCAACCGCAACAATTTGAGGTGCTCCCTGACCAGGATTACTGGCCAGCAATAACCGCTCGTTTGCCGTATCAAATAACATGTCCTGAAATACGGGAGTCTGAGAGCCTAACGAATTGTCAGTAAAATCCGTAATTGATTCACCACGATGTCCGGTTTTGATATTCACCGGAACAATTCCTCTGGCACTGGCATCAAGCCCGCCCGTAAGCACATACACATAATCAGCACCTGGTACTACCGCCACCGCTTTTGGCTCACGCCAGATCTCACCACTACCGGCACTGCCACCATCCGTCATCAGGGTTGCAGAAGCCGATTGAGAAAGATCTTCACTGTCGGTAATGGTTGCCGTCACAGTAAACTCACTCGCACCCGCCGGCACGGGAATATTGTCCGCACGCCAGCTGCCGTCTTCTTCCACGTCCGCCATTACACTGGCACCGCCAGCGCTGACTTCAACCGTTGCCACAGTCGCACCATTCTTTGTTTCAGAGGTTCCGAACGCACTAATGCTGGCCTTCGTATAAACGCCCGTGGCGGGCGGAAAGATAAATGAAACGATGGGCGCATTTTCCGATGTCACCACAGTAGCAACCACATCAGTTGTGGTAGCACCATCAGGGTCGGTGACGGTCAATGCAAATTCGAGGGTTAGTTCTTCATTGGTAGATGGCGCGACAAAGGAAGCAGTTGCGCTATCGGCACCGGTGAGAGACACCGTTTCACCCGCAGTTTGAGTCCAGAGATACGATTCAATTTTGCCGCTGTCATCGGAAGCAGTGCCCACAAGATTCACTTCCGACAGACCGATGACCGTTTGATCGGTACCAGCGTTGACTATGGGTGCCTTGTTAACGCGGTTAATGGTAAACACCACAGTGTCCGTTGCTGTAGCGCCATCATTGTCGGTAACCTGCAAACGGAACTCCAGCGTCGTGGAATCTTCCGCACCGGTTGATGGTGCTACAAAAGAAAAATGGGCAGCATCCAAATCAATTGCTGTCAGTGAAACCTTGGTACCGGTAAGCTGAGTCCACTGATAACCGGTGATACGACCATCGCTATCGGTTCCACCAGCAACCAATTCAACGGTCGCGCCCGCATCTACCGTTTTATCTGCGCCGGCATTCGCCACCGGCGCAACGTTACTCGCAGTACTGCTGGATGAACCGCCTCCACCTCCGCCGCCGCCACCTCCACACGCAACAAGCGCAGCAGTAAATAATAAACCTGTCAATAATTTTAACGCAGATCCTGTCATTGACATTGTCGATCCGTAATTAGCCATCCGTTTCTATCTCCATGTGTTAAAAGGGCGCTGATTATACAAGCGCAGATAAAAAATTTATGAAAAACTTTTAGACTTTTTTGTGCAGAAATTGCCGAAAATTGCCAACATAGCAGGCAAATTTTTATACTTACTCCTTCAACAAAAACGATAATGCCTGCTCACGGCCTGGTTCGCGAATAATAGCCTGGTAATACGCCCGCACCTGACCACAATACAAACACCAATATCGATTGATTAATTGCCCGCACGCGGCGGCTTCTGCATCCAACTCTTTCTGGATACGCTCCAACAACACCGCCAACACCGGTAAACGGATGTGTTCGCGCTCCACCCATCGCACAAAATCCCCCAAGGGATAATTTGCTGTTAGTCGATTAATACAAATCTTCGCTTTGATCGCATCCTGCAACTGCATGACCATTCCCTATCGTCCTTGTTAAGGTTGACCTTGCAAACCCTTGCCGCGACGCGTGGCACCAGCGCCCTCGCGGCGCCGGTAATACGCACGCAACTGTGCACAACGCAGGCACCACTGCTGACGCAACTCTTGATGCAGCATCGCACCTTGCACCAGCTCAGCAACCTCGCGCAGATTGCGCTCTTCTTCATCCAGCTCTGCCTGGAGCGCATCCAGCAGTTTCAGCAACAACGATTTATCCAGCATGGCGGCCCAGCGAATAAAACCCCGCATGGAAAAACCGAATGGCTCGCCCACCCTGCACACTTTTGACCTGACCACATCCTTCAACAACATACCTGGCGAAAACGCCACCCCTGTAAAAAATGACCGGGGAAAGCCCCAGCCCAATAGCCGGTAGTGAACTAGCAGCCCACATGCTAAGAAATCCTTAGTATCGCGTCAACCCAAAAACTAAGAATCTCTTAGTCCTATTTTGACTAAGAGACAGGCTCCCATGACGCACCAAACGCTATTTGCCACTCGGCTGGCACAAGCGAGGAAGAAGACCGACCTATCGCAAAAACAACTCGGCATCCAGGCCGGGCTGGACGAATTCACCGCAAGCCCACGCATGAACCATTACGAACGCGGCAAGCACCTGCCCGACCTGGACACCGCCAAACGCTTTGCTGATATCCTGAATGTGCCGATGGCGTACCTGTATTGCCCGGAGGATGACCTAGCGGAGTTGTTGCTGGAATTGAATA
>CAMLOU010000119.1 GCA_946481735.1 uncultured Cellvibrio sp. | reverse complement strand
GAGAAAGTAGATGGGCTAACTGACACTACATCAGTTAGCCCACAGAGGGATTACTGGGCACCCTCGACGAGGTAATCAACCGCTGCCTTGACCTCATCTTCGGTGCAGGTGGTGCACAAGCCCATGGCGGGCATACCGTTGAAACCATCGATAGCATGGGTATAAAGCGTGTCGATACCCTTGGCGATACGCGGAGCCCAATCATCCGCACTACCGGTTTTGGGCGCGCCAGCCACGCCGATAGAGTGACATGTCGTACAAGCGCTCTTGTACACCTCTTCACCGGACTTGGGGCCACTGCTGACGGCTACCGGGGCGGCGGCACAGCTTTCACCGGATTTACAAACACTGCCAACGGGGGCGATGCGCGCTTTCATCTCTTCAGTCAGGGCCGCTGACTGGCTGTAGGCGAGACCGGAAACAGCACCAAGGCCCACGACCAGTACCAGACTGAATATCTTCTTCATTTGGCTCACGGTTTTTTCCTCTTCTTTATATATAGCGCCCCGCTGGGCAAAGTCGGCGGCCATTATAGCCACAAATCTGCATCAACGTGAACTGAACACCTGACACCTGCAAGCTTGTGTAATGGCAGGCTCCATTGTTTAATTTTATGCTTCCATTACAGCCGCTGATTTGATCTGCCTCCATCTGCTGTTATGCTTTAACCTCATTTTTTTCGGAAAAATCCGTAAGCCATGGAATATAACAGCGTCACCTTTACCGCTTATCTGAGTGCCGCCATCGTCGCGGCCCTGTTAACGGTTACCTACTGTTATCAATTCTTCAGGCAACAACGCACCTATGTTTTCGCCCTGGCGGCCGCTACCCATACCCTGAGCCTGCTGGTGATTGCGCTGTCGTTTGGCGACCGGGATTATTCCGCACTCACTTTGTTGGTCTATGAATGCCTGCACTACAACGTGTGGGTATTGTGCATAGCCCTGATTCTGCGGGCCGCCACCAACAAACAACGCCTGCCGCGCAGTCTGAAGATCCTGTTCGGCATCGGCTGGCCGTTAACCGCCGTGGTGCTGGTGGCCAGCCTGGCTGACTTTGAGCCACTATTGCGCCTGTCGTCCTGGTTTGCGCTGACGCTTGCAGTCATCGGGCTGGTGAGCATAGAGCAACTGTTTCGCTATGCCGCAGCCAATGATCGCCAGATCAAATTGATGTGTATGAACCTGGGCGTGCTGTTCCTCTATGATATCTATCTTTATACCCACAGCCTGATCTTTCAGGGACTGGACCCCTTGTTGTGGCAATCCCGCGCCGCCGTCTCCATCGGCACCTGCCTGTTTATGGCCTTAGGCGGCCTGCTGTTGATGCAGCAGAATGACCGTCCCGCGCACTTCAACCTTTCCCGTCCCATCGCGTTTTACACCACCTCTCTGGTCGGAGTCGGAGTACTTATCAGCGCCCTCGCGTTGGGGGGTTACTACGTGCGGCTTTACGGTGGGAACTGGGGAACGGTGGTGTACAGTTTTGTGTTGATCGGCGCTGTGCTGGCGATTGCGACGGTGTTCCTTTCCAGCAGTATCCGCTCACAACTGTCCGTGCTTATCAACAAACACCTGTTCCGCCATAAATATGATTACCGCAGCGAATGGCTGGGCCTGATCAACTACCTGGCTCAACCCGCAGAGAACAATGAAGTTAACCAGCGCGCATTCTACGCCGTAGCATCTATCACCAAGGCTCCCGGTGGCGCCATCTGGCTACGCAAGCAAGGCTACTATGAGCCGGTTTTCCAATCGGGCATTCCCGGCTTCGTGGACCTGCAGGAAGAAGCGGTGGACAGTCCTTTTTGTGAAACCTTCCTGCAATCCGAATGGGTCTTTTTCCCTGACTCCGGCGACAACGAAGCGCTGAGCCAGAACAATGAATTCCTGCCCCACTGGGCCCGCAATATTCCGGAACTCTGGTTGATCTTTCCGCTGATCGTCGCCGATGAGCTGGTGGGTTTTATGGCGCTGACCAAACCCACTGCGGACGCGTCGCTGACCTGGGAAGATCTGGACATGCTGAAAACCATGGGACGCCAGTTGGCGAGCTACCTGAAACGCCATCAGCAAGCGGAGCAGTTAGTGGAGGTACGTCAGTTTGATACCTACAACAAATTAGTGGCCTTTATTATCCATGACCTTAACAATCTGATTGCACAGCAGGCGTTGGTAGTACGTAACGCAGAACGCCATAAAGATAATCCCGCCTTTATTGAAGATGCCATTGAGACCATCAGTAATTCTGTTGACCGGATGAATAACTTATTAAAGAAATTGCGCCGCGATGAAAGCGACCTGGTCAAGCGCCTGCATTTGCGCGACGTGATTGACCAGGCGCTGGCCGAATGCCAACGCAGTTCGCCGGTGCTGACGGCGGATATTCAGGATACCGATAGAACCATCAACGCCGACCAGGTCCGCCTGGTAATGACCATCACCAACTTCATCAAAAATGCCCAGGAAGCCACGCCCGATGACGGGCGCGTCCACCTTACATTGCGCTGTTCCGGCAATAATGCCACCATAACCATCGAAGATAATGGTTCCGGCATGGACTGGGATTTTATTCACAACCGTTTGTTTAAACCTTTCGACACCACCAAATCCGGCAAGGGTATGGGTATCGGTGTGTATCTCTCGCGCGAATACATCAGTGAATTGGGCGGCACGTTGAATGTGATCAGCGCCGTCGGCGAAGGTACAACGATTACCATTACCCTGCCCCTCAACGAGCCACATCAACAAGGATTTATGAGCTTCCATGAGCAGACAGTCCAGTAACAAGCCCACGCTCCTGATTATCGAAGACGATCGCGGCCTGCAAAGCCAATTGCGCTGGCACTTCGACCAATACGAAACCATCATTGCCGAGAACCGCCAGGACGCCATCGCCGCGCTGCGTTTACATGAAGCCTCCGTCATTATTCAGGACCTGGGGCTCCCGCCGGATGAAGACGGTGTGGATGAAGGCTTTAAATGCATCCAGGATATCCTGCGTATTTCTCCTACCAGTAAGATCATTGTCATGACCGGCAAGACCGGTCACGAACATGCCATCAGCGCGATTGCCATGGGCGCTTACGATTATTATCAAAAGCCGGTTGATCCCGGCACACTCGACCTGATTGTGCAGCGCGCATTTCATATTTATGAACTGGAAGAAGACAATCGCCGGTTGCACATTACCCAGCAGGAACCGCTGGAGGGTTTGATCACCAACGACCCGAAGATGTTAAAAATTTGCCGGCAGTTGGAAAAAATTGCCCCCACTACCGTGACCTGCACACTGCTGGGTGAAAGCGGCACCGGCAAGGAAGTGATGGCGCGCGCGATTCACCAGATCAGCCCCCGGCGCAATAAACGTTTCGTTGCAATTAACTGTGCAGCTGTGCCGGAAAATTTAATTGAGAGTGAATTGTTCGGTTACGAAAAAGGTGCTTTTACTGGCGCCAATAAAACCACCGTCGGCAAGGTGGAAACTGCCAATGAAGGTACATTGTTCCTGGATGAGATCGGCGATATGCCACTCAACCTGCAATCCAAATTGCTGCGCTTTTTGCAAGAGCGTGTGATCGAACGCGTCGGTGGCCGCACCGAAATCCCGGTGGATGTGCGCGTCATTTGTGCGACCAATAAAGACCTGCAAAAGATGGTCAGCGAAGGCACCTTTCGTGAAGATTTGTTTTACCGCATTTGCGAAATGACGGTGGATATCCCACCGCTGCGGCTGCGCCACGGTGACAAGGTTCTGCTCGCGCGCCATTTCAAGATGAAGTTTGCCGCAGAACATTCACAAAATATCAGCGGCTTTACGCCGGACGCCATTGCCGCCATTGAAAGCTACAACTGGCCCGGCAATATTCGCGAGATGGAAAACAAGGTGAAGCGCGCTGTCATCATGGCTGATGGCAAGTACATCACGCGCGAAGATATGGGACTTGCCGATGCCGGCGAGCTGTCACTGAATCTGCGCCATGTGCGCCAGGCGGCAGAACAGTCTGCCATCATGCGCGCGCTGGTGATGACCGACAACAATATTTCTGCCGCAGCCAAACTGCTCGGCATAACACGCCCGACGTTTTACGACCTGATTAAAAAATATGACATACCGGTAGCGCATAATCAGAACAATCACGACAACGATTAACCGCACGGTGTGTTTTTGCGCCTCAATCAGGCATCGCGAACCTATCACGGAACAGAATGACCATGAAATACCTCACTATCATCGCAGGCTTCGGGCTGGCTTTATTGATCGCCGGTTGCGGTAACAAGGAAGCCGAACAGGCCGCCAATGTTGAGCGCCACCTGCGTACGGCTGAAGCCTATACCCAGCAAGGTCAACTGCGCGCGGCAATGATCGAAGCCAAGAATGCCATCCAGTTACAGCCGGAAAATGCCGCCGGCTACATGGCGCTGGCCCGCATTTACAATCATATGGGCGCTTATGGTGCGACCCAGGAGCTGCTTGAAAGCGTTATAACCCGACATCCGCAAACCAGCACCCTGCTCGCCGAAGCCTATCTGAACACCCAAAAATATCGCTCAACGCTTGAAATCCTGGACGCGCACCCGGCACAGGAAACCGCCGAACAATACCAACAATGGATTTTACGCGGTCGCGCACAGATCCCGGTCGGTGATCGCAGCGGTTTTGACGCAACGCTCGCGCAATTGGAAACCTATGACAACAGCGGTCTTGATGTCGAATTACTGCGCGCTCGCTGGGCTCTGGCTAATGGCGAAAGTGATCTTGCAGCAAAAAATCTGACGCAATTGCTTAGCCAACATCCCGATCATTTTGATGCGTTGATTTTACAAGGCGAGATAGCGCTTTATCGAAATGATCTGCCCAGCGCTGAAAAACATTTTACCCGCGCCCTGACTACACTGGGCACGACTGACATCATGACGGCACAACGCATCATGGTATTGAACCAGTTAACCGATGTACTGATTCGTGAAGGACGCACCAGCGAAGCTTACGCTTATCAAAAATTATTATCGGAAGCCAATCCTGAAAGTCATTCAGCACAGCAACGTTTTAATGAAGCCCTGGCGTTATACCAGGACGGCAACTATACCGATGCGGAAGCTGTGCTCACCAAACTGCACGAAGAATTTCCGCAGAACGCCACCACCGGCACACTGCTGGGCCTGGTGCAACATCAACTGGGGCGCGACGAGAGTGCCGCCGAATTATTTGATCAATACATTGATCCTGAAACCGCGTCTACCAGCTTGATCCAGACCGCCGTGTTAACCAAATTGCGCGCCGACCAGGACGACGAAGCACTGATATTATTAAAGATGGCCAGTGAAAACCAGCCACAGAATCCGGCACTCCTTGCCAGTTACGGCCTCGCCCTGCTGGACCGGGATGCCAAGAGTAATGAAGGTGCACTGGCCCTGGAAAAAAGCCTTGCACTGGACACCTCGCAACAACGTTTGCGCATCGCACTGGCCAAGCGTTACTTTGCACTGGAAAATACCGAGCAGGCATTGGCGCAATTGCAGAAAGCCTATACCGAGATGCCACTCGACATTATTATCCAGCAAAGCTACTTTCACGCCCTGATTGCCAACGGCCAGCAGGCGGAAGTCAAAACCCTTATCGCCCAATTCCAACAAAAATTTCCTGACAATCCACGCGGTGACTTTCTTGCGGGCTGGCTCGCGTATGAAGAAAAGCAGCTAGCCGAAGCACAACGCGCGTTTGAAAAAGCGATTGCCCATCCGGATAACCGCGAAAAACAATTTGCCTATGCGGGCCTCGCGCAAATTTATACCGACCAGCAAAAACCGGCACAAGCCATCGAGTCCTGGCAGTCAGCGTTGCAGGCCGATCCAGGCATGATCCCCGCTTACGGCCACTGGTTGACGTTAATGCAAGCACAAAAGCGCAACCGAGAAGCGATAGAGTTTCTGGTCGCACTGGAAGAAGGAAGCCAGCAATGGCAGCCTGCGGTAATGCTCGCACGTATTTATGCATCGCAAAATGATATCCAACGAGCCATCGCACATATTGAAACCGCACTGGCGCGCAGCGGTAACAGCATTCCGGTCAAGCAACTGGCGGCTAACTTATACTATCAACAAGGTGTTGCCCTGCTGGCAAAAAAACAACCCGATGAAGCAAAAACCTTTCTATTGCGCGCGCTGAAACTGTTTCCTGATGATATGCGTTATCTGAGCAGCATGGTTCAAGCGGAACTGGTGACACAGAATATTGCAGAAGCTCAAAAATTATTGGATCAGTTAACATCAACCCAGACTAATCAGGCTGCACGCTTTAACTTGCAAGCGATGATTCGCATCGCCGAAAAGAAACCTGACGAAGCCTTACAACTTTACCGTCAATCCTGGCAATCCGCGCCCAATGACACCGCTGCGGAAGCGCTGTTTAGCCACCATCAAAAAAATAATCCGCAGCAGGCAGATGCCTTTGTCGATGAGTGGATTCAAAAATTACCACAGAGTGCCAAGCCAACCCTGATAAAAGCCATGGCTGCACAGCGCACCCAGGACTCGGCCAAGGCTGTCAAATGGTATGAGAAAACCCTTGAACTGGCCCCACAGATGCCCGCCGCCCTCAATAACCTCGCCTGGCTTTATTACGAACAAAAAGATTCACGCGCGCTGGAACTGGCCAAACGTGCCTATGAACTTGCACCGACCAGTGCCGCTATCCTCGACACTTATGGATGGCTACTGGTAGAAAGCGGCGACGTGCAACAGGGCCATCGGATTCTGGAGCAAGCTGCTCGCGCGGCGCCGGATAATGAGGAGATTCGGGAGCATTTGGCAGCAGCCAAAACGCGACTGTGAATTCTTTTCACCGCTCAATGGATAAACTGAAGCAGGATGTTATTGCTCTTACAATTATGTAGCGAGGCGATGGCAACTGAGCGATAACCGGCAGACATCCCTATGAAGCGAGATCCCTCCGATTTTTTTCCTTGTACTCATCAACCAGGCCTGTTTCGTTCATCGGCCTGGTTGATGGCGTGGTATGAGACGTGGGGTAAACATCCCGCCATACGATTATCCGAAGATAGTGCAACTCCACTTTCAACTGCAGCGCTTGATCAAATGATTGCCTGCACACGTTCTTATAAAGGGAAAATATTGCCCGTGATCACTGCTTATCCTGCCGGGCTTTCTACCAGAGAAATACCCAGCATTCGCAGTGAGTACTTCTTTTTTGGGAACGAAGATAAACATTTATCGGATACCATTACCCATCATCTGGATACTGCATTACAACATCCATGGGATCAGTTTTACATCGCCGATTTATTACGTTCATCTCCTACTTATCATTTGCTTTTACAGGCAGCCAGGGTCCGAAAATTAGATGTTATTCATAGCAAAATTGAACCAACCTATGCGATTGACTTGCGCCAACAGGATTTCGCAGGTTACTTGCGTGAACTGGGGAAAAACACACGCTTACGACTGTACAATCGTCGACAAAACCTTAAGCGACAAGGTTCGGTAACCGTTGAGAACATCTGGCCAGACCGTGCTGCTTTTTTTCAATTATTAAATGATTTTCACCAACTTCGTTGGGGTAAAGCCTGTTACCGGGGTAGAAATCTCGACTTTATTAATCTGTTTCTGGATCATTTAACCCGGGAAGGACATGAGATTGATTTCTCGGTTATGAGCGTTTCTGGAACACCCGTTTCTGTTGCGTTCGACATCCGCTATCAGGGAAGGCAGTACAATTTTCAAAGTGGTTATCTGGAAAAATTCTGCCGGTCTATCTCCTTGGGAACCTTACATTTCGGCTATCAAATTGAAGCAGCATTTAATAACCCGGCCATTCAATACTATGACTTTATGGCCGGCAAAGGGAAGAAAAGTGACTACAAAAAGAAGTTAGTCAACCGTCATGATGAATTTGCAACGTTGTTATTGATAAGAAGTAACTGGTTAAAACAGATCTACCGATTCCAGTCACTCATCAAAAAACGCTGATAAAGTCAGGGGAGATTAGCAACAATTGGCGGACCAATTAATTTGCTCAACCACACTGGCATTTTTTTCCAAAGGTTAATCATAAGCTTATACTTCGGGTTATCCGGATTTAACTCCGGAACAGCGCCGCCCTCCGGAAAGAGATAATACCAATAGTGCGTATGAGGCACGGCTCCCCATTGTTTTTTGAATTTAAAGGTACCTGCATCACGGGTAGATCGGCCAAAGTCAAAAAATTGGTAACCTTCATTCACTGCGTAACCCAAAATTTGTCTATACATCCACATATTGACATTCATCGCATTAGCCTGCCTGATAGTCGATGCCCAAGGGATCTCGAGCATTCCTTCGTGACCAATCAGAAAGCCGGTTGCCACTGGTTTTTGGTTAACATACGCAACGGCAACGACAGCATTTATTTTCGATTCGGAAAGGATATTGGCAAACCATTTCTTTCCATAAACAGGCGTGCCAAGATCACGCATGTTGTGGGCAAAGACGCGATAGAAGTCGTCCAACAATTCCATTTTGCCAAACACAATTTTCGGCTGGTATTCCTCTGATTTTTTATACTGTGCACGAACTTTTGCACCTAGTTGCTCATCAAGAGAAGCCTCACTATCAGGCAAACTCAAGACCATCGATACCTTTTTGCTGGAGAAGTGCTCACCCAGGTTCGGCTGCATACTGCGGATTTCTATATGGGAAAGACTTTCATGTTTACAAATTGTCTTCAGGTGCCCAACGATATCTCTCGCCACATTAAACCAGTTTGAGATTACACCACCGTAATTAAAGTAGGGTATGGATACGGCAAACTTCCCAAACAACCTACTGGAGAAAAATGTTAACGGTACACCGCCGATAAGCTTTCCTTCATCATTTATAGCAACCCATATTCGCGTTGGATGGCCAAACGACCGTCTGATCAGCTCCGCCCAGACGGGATGATGATATGCTGATATATGAGCCGTCAACAAAAACTCTTCCCACATGTGACGCTCCGAGGCCCTTAGCTCTCGTACCGTGTAGCCCCCATTGTAATGTTGCTCCGGGGCTATAACAAAAGGTGGTAGTGGTGTGTCCTGTTGTTGGTTTGCATTAAGCGCATCGGCCATGCGTTTTTCGATTGTTTTAAGCTCTTCTTCAATACCTTTTATCTCGGCCGAGACCACTTGCATAGCAAGGATTAATGACTCCCGCTCATCTGCGGCTTGTTCCGGTGCTTTAAACTGACGTGCTACTTCGGACTTATTTTTTTTTGCCTCTTTCAGTCGGGATCTAAGTTGCGTCAGTTGGTCGACCTGCTCCAATAGCTCGCGCCCCTTGCTACCATCAACTGAAATACCAAGCGAAGCCATACTCGATTCCGGCGAAGCCAGAAATTTTTTTATGTCCATTGTCCTACCTTAACTAATACGCCTGGCATGAATCTAGTCAGCTGATTTTTGAGACGATTTATTGTGATAATAGAAATCTCAGGAGAGCTTGTTTCTGAGCACTTCTATCCAGGATGAATAGCGTACGAATTTATCAAAGGTTTCAGGAAAACCAATACGATCAATTTGATACAGATTATTACGTATCGCCTGCAGATTGGTAGGCTTGGATATTGTTGTAATGGCTGATGAGAAACCTACCTGTTCGACCAAACGCGGGTGTGTAGCCGAAAAATCCCGCGCGGTACCAGAAGGATAACAGAACACACGCGATGGATTATTGAGCTCGCTGTCGATCCGCTGTTTGGAGTAGGTCAATTCCTGCAAAATTTCCTCATCACTTAATGCACTCAACACAAGGTGTGAACGAGAATGAGCCCCCACGCGCAAGCCCCGACTTTCATAGGTGCGCAACGCTTCCCATGTTGCCGGGGCGTATTCTTCGGGTGCTTCCTCCGGAACATTGACTCTACATATCTCTTGCAGCCGTTGCAGAAATTCGTGCAGGGCTTTTTTGTTTAGGGTTTTAGCATGACGGGATAAGGCCCTGCGCGCATTCACTTTATGCCCCGTGGTGGAACAATTCAGTTCAAGTTGTCCTCCGGCAGTTTCCAATGTAAAGCGGGTGAGGTGCGTATTCCAGATAACATAAGATACTTTCGCATCCCATGGCCAATCTACCCGGTCAACAAAATCGGTAATGGTAAAAAGGGTTGGCTTTGCCTGGTGTCTGAGCAGTACGGGGACCAGACGAGTAATCTGATCCGCATAACCGTCATCCAGGGTAAAGCATAACGTGGGATGAGTCAGTTCCTGCTGCCTCACCGCCGCTTCAACCAACTCGTCAATGGATGCGAATCGATAGCCGCGCTCAACCGCAAACCGCAGACTTTGATCCAGTAATCCCTCGTCAATACCATGAAAGGAATGGTTGGCAGGATTAGGGCGATGCAAGGTATAGATCGTTACAAACGGGCCCAGTAGCTTCGTCATCCAACGATCAACATATTTATTCGTCATCGCCTGCAACAATAAATGGTTCATCGCACTCCTGTCTTTTGCAGCCCTGAGGCTAAACAACTGCTACGCTCAAGGATCTATACCCATGTTTCGTGATGTAATCAAACCCAGCCGGAAAGCCGCGCACGAAACAGTCTTCGACTGCAACTCACTTCATCGTGCAAGCCAATGCGAGTTAATTCGTGAAGATTCAGTTTGTTATCTTTATTGATTCCACGTTGTGTCGTCACAGAGGCTCGATAGTGCTGCTTTACCAATGATAACGCAAGATCGTTATAATCGCCGTTGGGAAAACAGAATAAATCTACCGTCGATTGCAACCGTTGTTCCAGTAATGTTTTGCTGTGGACAATCTCATATTCCAGCTCTGCCAGAGATAAGGCATTAGTCAGGCGGCGATGTGTGCAGGTGTGTGAACCAATATCTATCAGTCCAGACTGTTTCATCTCGCACAACTGATCCCAATTCATCAACGCCGGCGTCGTGCCTCCTGCATAACTGGCACACAATGCTCGCCAATTAATTTGCTCCAACGCATCAAAAATATCTGCATCCGTGTGTACTTTTAACTGTTTAATGACACCAGCCACCTGATCTACAGTAATCTTCCCCGTCAATCTATTGACATATGGCTGAAATATAGGGTGCCGCTCCAGTTCTTGTTTAGCTCCGTGAAGCAATAAATTGGCCAGGACATTTGGCCAGAATTGAAAATCTGTCCCTATTTTTTCCACGACTGCAAATAACGTTGCCGGTGTAGAGTATGCTTGTAATACAGGGAAAGCATATTGATAATTATCAAGCCAGCCATCATCAAATGTGATGGCGCAAGTCCTGTCTGGAACAGCCACACCCGCTCGATGCAGGTCAATCCATTCTTTAAGAGACATAAGATCAAATTGCCGCTTTACCTCCTGGATATGCATCTCAAGTGTCTCCGGCCGAATCAACATACCGGGCTCTTCGTGGCCGTAACGCACATCATGGGCCGGCAAAACACGGTGGTACATCAGCAACCACAACCGGGGATGCTTACCCGTGCGCGTATGCGGCCCCAGGTTACTGGCTAACGAAACCAGAATCGGTTTGATAATCTGCTTTACGCCATCCCTCATCTCAACGCCCCATCAATTGTTTAATATATAACGTCAATTCATGTCGCGCAGGCCCCAGGTCCGCCCACCGGTTCACTTCATGTCGCGTGCAGCCGGGATGTGGTGTCAGAAACTGAATAATTCTTCGCAGTTTTTGTGCCCGGGAGTAATTTCCCTTGAGATATATATACAAGCTGTCCAGATCGCCTAACAACCAACGCAACCGTTGGCCGATACGGTAACTGTCGATTTGCATTACAGCTTCTGGATGACCAGCTCGAGCTTGCTCAGCTGCCCAGAGTAACCGGGGGAAATTCACACCGGCATCTACTGCCAATTGTAACGAACCCCAGAAGCGGGTATTGACCTCCATCAGGTATGCTCTGCCATCCGGAGCTATACGAAATTCCACCATTGCCACACCGTGCCATTGAACAGCGCTCAGCAATTTCTCCGCATAGGCTTTTAGCACAGGGTCTACTGGCACACTTTCACTCAGCACACTGACTCCACCTTGCGGGGGCTTTTCACGCAACCGCCGATGGGCAAAAAATACCTTGGGCTTGCCCCGATCATAGAGGCAGAATATACCTGCGCCATGACCGGGAATGAATTCCTGCAACATAAAGGGCGTGTTGTGCAGGTATGGCGATACTTGCAGCTCCTCTATCAACTCCTGCCTTGAATAGAGTACTCGCACGCGGGTGGCCACCCAAGCAACACCCGTGTAAATTTTTGATAAACAGGGCTTGAGAACTACTGGAAACTCCTGCGCATCAACATCCAGCTCCGCTGCCGAAGCGAACCATTTGGAAGCCGGGCATGGCACGTTGTTTCGTTCCGCCAAAGCCACCAATTTTCCCTTATCCGCCAATGACATGACGGTTGGGTAATCAGCAAAAGGCAAGGTCAAATGCGCAAAGCGTTGCTGGTTCATCAGCAATAACTGGCTGGTAATTTCAGTTACCGGAATGACCAGATCAATTCGCTGTGCAGCAAGACATTGCTCCAACCAGTCGAGATATTTTCCAGGTTCCAACTCCGCACTGGGACTGAGCAAACTCCGGCTGGAAAATTTTGAAGAGCCGGCCAATGTGCTTACGGCGGAATCAGCTGTGGTCACTGTCACCCCGGGCAATGATCCCAGGGCGCGCGTCACTGCCAATGCGCTACGCTGATGCGCATCCAGTACCAGTATATGAAAAGCCATTCAGTGAATCCTTACCCTAAATTGTCAGTCACGATGATACCGTGATCTTGTGAATTATGCCGCTTTTAAACTGGTAATAGCCCGTTGATTTTAGTAGATTGTCGCAGCCCAATTTCTATCCTCAGGTTCGCACAAATGGACACCAGCTTGCCTAGTATTTTACACGCAATCGATACCACCGGTCCGGGTGGTGCGGAAACAGTTTTTCTCGACCTGACGGAAAATTTAACACTTGATGGTTATCGATCTTTTGCCGTCATTAAAGGACCAGGCTGGGTCGAAGACCAACTGAAGGCGCGCGGAATACATTATTACATTGTTAAACCTGGTGGCAGTTTTTCACTCTCTTATTATCGAGAACTCATTCGTATTGTCCGCGAAAACAATGTAAAACTTATTCAGGCCCATTTGCTTGGCTCAACGCTGACTTACTCCATTATTGCATTGCTGCTGCGGATTCC
>CAMLOU010000118.1 GCA_946481735.1 uncultured Cellvibrio sp. | reverse complement strand
GCACGGGCGAGGCGCTCCTCGTCGAGCGGCTTGGGAATGTAATCCACGGCGTGCAGATCAAACGCATCCAGTGCATATTGTTGATAGGTGGTGATAAACACGATCATCGGCATCACATCGTTTTGCAATGCCTTGATTACTTCAAAACCGTTTTTGCCCGGCATTTGAATGTCGAGGAACATCAAATCCGGCGAGAGCTCCAGGGTTTTATCGATAGCTTCCCGGCCATTGCGACACTCTGCAATGATCTCAATTTCCGGAAAATCTTCCAGGCAGGTTTTTAGCACGCTGAGTGCCAGTGGCTCATCGTCAACAATAATCGTTCTGAGTTTCATCATGGCCTAATTTACCCGGTAAAGTTATAGGTTTTTTTATTGGTATTATCCGGCACATCAGACGCGACGCTTTCGTAAGGAATGCGAATACTGATATGCACACCGCTTGGTTGTGTCTCCTTAATCTGAAATTGATGCTGATCACCATAAAGCGTTTGTAAACGTTCACGCGTGTTGCGCAAGCCAACGCCAGTGGTTTGGCCCGGCGCGGGTTTTGCTCCGGCCAAACCGGGGCCGTTATCAATGACATCCAGCAAGAGTTCGCCATGTTCAACACTTGCCTTGATACGGATTTGTCCGCCTTCTTCACGGGTAGCGATTGCATATTTGATGGCATTTTCAATCAGCGGTTGCAGTAACAGGCTGGGAACCCTGGCTGTCTTTGCTGGCTCGCTGATATCGAATTCAACGCTGAGCCGATCAGAGAAACGCACCTTTTCGATATTGACATACAGCGTCAAGGTATTGATTTCATCTTCCAGATTGACTTGTAATTGCGGGTCATACTCCAGGGAATAACGTAGAAACTTCCCCAGTTTGGCGATCATACCCAAGGCTCGATATTCATCTTTCAGTTTAATGAGCGCGTAAATGGCGTGCAGCGTGTTGAATAAGAAATGGGGGTTGATCTGGTAGCGCAGCATCTTTAATTGCGCTTCACGCGCGATGGACTCCGCCTTTAAACGTTTGATCTGTTCTTCTTTGGTATGGGCCACTTCTTTCAGGCGTTCGGTGTGTTCAATTTCCAGCAGGCGATAATAAATCATGCCGTGATACAACGCCGACCAACACAGGAAAATATAAAACGCACCGAAATACCAACCGCCAAAATCATTCCAGGTATTGACTTCACCGGTTAGCCAGATGTAGGTCACCACGCGCAAGGCTGTCCAGAGCGCTGCCACGGCGCCAGCCATGGACAGCACCAGACACATGCGCAGGATCGGCCCGAGCTTCCAGATGATTGAATAAAACCATCCCAGGGGAAAGGACAGTAACAGGCCCAATGCAGCCTGCAAAAACATGTGTTCAACGTAAACCAGTTTGGTGGTGTTGTACCAGAAGACAATACCCAGAAAAGGAACAACGGAGAGGCCAAACCAAAAGATAAACTGACCCACCCAGTATTGGCTGGTGTGATCCTGCATAACCGTTTTCAGCAGGTTGGGTGATTGCATGATTATTATTCTCGGCCGATGGCAATCGCGATGCGTCGTATTGTGTTATTAACGCTAGTGTAGGTTACCCCGAACTCCGTGTGTGATGTCCTCTCGCGACATAGGTCTTACTGCCCAGCCCACAGGGGCCGGGCACCTGCTCGTTAAACGAGTTCAGCGAAGGTTTCCTTTGCCGCTTGCAATGTCATGTGGATATCGTCTTCCGTATGGGCTGCTGACATAAATCCGGCTTCGTAAGACGCCGGTGCCAGATAAATGCCGCGCTTCAACATGCCGTGGAAAAATTGGTTGAAGCGTGGAATATTGCAGGCCATAACCTGTTTGAAGTTGGTTACCTTTTTTTCTTCGGTGAAGAAAAAGCCAAACATACTGCCGACATGGTTGGTTGTGAACGGAATACCGGCTTCATCGGCCAGCTGCTGCAAGCCTGTTACCAGTTGCTCGGTTCGGGCAGTCAGTTGCGGGTAGATTGCAGGATTCTCCAGCAGTTCGAGCGTCTTCAATCCGGCGGCCATGGCAACCGGATTACCCGACAGGGTGCCCGCCTGATATACCGGGCCGGAGGGCGCAATCATCTGCATCACATCGCGCCGCCCACCAAAGGCGCCCACCGGCATACCGCCACCGATGACCTTACCGAGGGTCGTGATATCCGCTTTGATCTGATAATGCCCCTGAGCGCCGGTGTGGCTCACACGAAAGCCAGTCATCACCTCGTCAAGAATTAACAGGCTGCCATATTGATCACAGACATCGCGCAGTGTCTCCAGAAAACCGGGCACGGGTGGAACGCAATTCATATTACCCACCACTGGCTCGACAATGATGCAGGCAATTTTGTCACCCAGCGAAGCAAAACATTCGCGCACTTGCTGCGCATCGTTGTAATCCAGCGTGATGGTGTGGTCCGCCAACACGGCGGGTACACCGGGCGAACTGGGTACACCCAGCGTCAATGCGCCAGAGCCCGCTTTGATCAACAAGGAGTCAGAGTGGCCGTGATAGCAGCCTTCAAATTTGATGATCTTATCGCGCCCGGTAAACGCGCGTGCCAAACGAATTGCACTCATGGTGGCTTCGGTGCCGGAGCTGACAAAGCGCACCATGTCCATGCCGGGCATTAATTGGCATAACTTCTCGGCCAATGTGGTTTCGCGCTCGGTCGGCGCGCCGAAACTTAAACCGAATTTTGCAGTTTCAATGACGGCATTAATGACCTCGGGGTGTGCATGACCGAGCACCATCGGCCCCCAGGATTGCACGTAGTCAATGTAGCGTTTTTCATCGGCATCCCACACATAAGCGCCCAAAGCTTTCTCAAAAAAAATCGGTGTTCCACCCACCGCTTTGAATGCTCTGACCGGTGAATTCACCCCACCGGGAATGTGTTGTTGTGCTTGCAAAAATAAGGTTTCTGAGCGGCTCATAAAAAATCCTTCAATCTTTAATAGTTGACAGTTTATCGGGTGCTGCATCTCAAGGGACGCGTCTCGTCTCGATATTTTTCTGCAACGCAATAAATGCCTGCGCTTGTCGTTTGATATCGGCGGCAGCAAATAAGCTGTGGCTGACCGCCAGGGTATCAGCCCCGGCTGCCAATACCTGCGCGCCGTTTTCCAGGGTAATGCCGCCGATGGCGACGACGGGCGTCGGCTCGCAGACATCACGCGCTGCGGTAAGTAGTGATAACGGTGCCGATGGTGCGTCGGGCTTGGTGTTGGACGGGAAGAAACGGCCAAAGGCTACATAATTTGCGCCTTGTTTTATCGCCTGTTGTGCAAGATCCAGGGATGCATGACAAGTCACGCCAACGATTGCTTTAGCGCCCAAATGTTCGCGAGCAAGAATCGGGCTGACATCATCTTGACCGAGGTGTACACCGTGGGCGCCGATGGCCTTGGCCAATGGCACATCATCGTTGATAATCAGTTGTGCCTCATAGGCATTGCAAAGCGCCAAGAGTTTTTTTGCATCGGCAAGGCGTTGCGTATTATTACCGGATTTATCCCGGTATTGAATCAGCCGGCAACCACCATCAAGCGCGGCGGTTACCCCGGCAAAAAGCGCTTCACCGGGCATCAAAAGGCTGTCGGTAATTGCATACAACGGTGTTGATGTAAAAGGATTCACAGGAGAAGTTACGCCATTATTTAAAAAGGTTTAACCACAACCAGGATAACGATACCCAGCAATAGCAACACCGGGAATTCGTTGAACCAGCGAAAAAACACGTGACTTCGTTGGCAGCGGTCGTCGCGCAACTGCTTGAGGTAAACCAGGCAGGCATGGTGATAACCCACGAGTATGACCACCAACACCAATTTGCTCCAGTACCAGGTTGACTGGGCGTAATAAGCCCAGTTCAAATGACTCAACCAGGCGCCGAAGATAAGCGTCGCGATCATCGAGGGCGTGGCAATCCCGCGATACAATTTTCGCTCCATTACCTTAAAACGCTCGCGGCTGATGTGGTCTTCGCTCATCGCGTGGTAGACAAATAACCGAGGCAAATAAAACAGCGCGGCAAACCAGGTGATGACGGAGATAATATGAAAGGCTTTGATCCAGAGCATAAATACAATCTCATCAGTTTCTTCGATTCAGTCATCGAAAGATCGACGACGCTTTTCGCATTCCCTTATGCGAGAGAAGCCTTGGGGGCAATGGTCGATCAGATTCGATAATAATTTTCCAGCTTGTCCCGCGTGACGATACCTTTGATCTTGTCTGTTCTTTTTATGTCGTCACTGCCCATGTCGGCCGAAGTGACATAAATCGCATCAACTTGCGCCGCATTCATAGCTTGCAAGGCTTCGTACAGGTTGGCTTCGATACTGACGGCTGTCAGCTGTAGCCGGCGTGCGGGCAGCTCAAGTAAATCCAACTGTCGGGCATCTTCAGTGTCATCGGTCAGCGGATGCTGTTCCAGATAAAGCGCCAGGTCTGCCGGGTGCAGCAGTATGATGTCGTCCTCTATCAGAATCCAGTGCGGATGATGTTGCAGCAGTGCCTGGGCATGCTGCTGATCCAGCTGGCGTGCGGTACGCACAAAATGCCGATCCATCATGCCGCGCACGCCGGAACGGCTCAGCATCTGATGGATCATGCCAAATTCAGGGTTTAGTGGCTCGCGGTATTTGCCCTGGATGCGTAACAGTGTCTGGAATAAACCGTCGCAACGGAAAACCCAGCGGGTGGTGAGGCAAGCGGCGACCACCACCAGCATACTCGGGAAAATAATGTGCGGATTGTAGGTCAATTCCAGGATGGCCATCATGGCCGCGAGCGGTGCGTTCAGCACGGCACCCATCATCGCGCCCATCCCGAGGATGACATAGAAACCGACATCGCTGGCGGACCCGGGCATCAAGATATGCGCAATGACGCCTACCGCGCCACCCAGGGTCGCACCCATGACCAGGCAAGGCCCGACGACCCCACCGGGCATGCCGACCCCAAGGCTGACTCCAGTCGCAATCAGTTTGGCAATAACAATAGCGATCAATAAGCCGAGCCCCAACTCACCGGCAATGGATGCGCTGATCGTGTCATATCCGACCCCCATGATCTGTGGAAACCACAGCGCCAGCACACCGGTGACTACTCCGGCGAATAAAAAACGTAACCAGACCGGACGTTGTAAGGATTGTTTGCAACAGAGGGCTTGCAACCGGATAAATGCCGCCGCAAACACGGCAACAAACAGACCGGTAAGCGCCATAAACGGCAACTCAAAGATATTGCCCATTACAATCTGCGGGGTAATAAACGTAATGTCCGGACCAAATACCAAATGAGTGATAGTCGTACCGGCAACGGCCGCCAGAATCACCGGGATAAATCCCGCGATCGTGTATTCCATCATGACCACTTCCATGGCAAATATCACCCCGGCCATCGGCGTATTGAAAGACGCAGCAATGGCCGCCGCCACACCGCAGCCCGCCAACGGGCGCAGGCTGTTATTGGGCAAACGCAACCATTGGCCTAATAAACTGCCGCAGCCAGCCCCAAGATGTACCGCAGGGCCTTCGCGACCGACGGATTGCCCGGTCAACAAACACAGGGCGCCGCCGCCAAACTGGTTAATGAAATTCCCCAGGGGCATGCGTCCCTGATGGTTTTGAATACGATCAAGCACATGACCAATCCCGGCCGAGTGGTACAGTTTATTCACCCGCTGCAGAATCAGACCCAGTGTCAGTCCACCAATCACCGGCAATAGAAAGCGGGAACTCGCAGCCAGGGCCTCAAAATTTTCGCCGTGATCAGGGAGCGAAAGACCCAGGGGAATGTCGATGACCCAACGGAACAGCACAATAATCAGGCCCGCCAGGATGCCGGTAATCAAACCCAATAACGTCAGCTGGGGTAAGGCATTTATATAAGCCAGTTGGTCACGCAGTTTTTCTGCTTTCACCGATAGGCGGGAGCGAAGCGCCCGGAGTCTGGCATGTGCGGCCTGCGAGGCTTTGGTAAAGAGAACCATGATGACTCCCGACAAGGGGCGAGGGTGGGAGGTGAGGATCCGGCCCTTGCATTCAATACTTTCGATTTATCGACAAGGCTTTTATCATAGGCCCTCGATCAACGCCGGGCACAATAGCCCAGATGACAAGAGTTAAGCAAATGAAGGGGTTACACGTGATTAAAGCAGGTATCGTTGGCGGCACAGGTTATACCGGTGTCGAGTTGTTACGTTTACTCGTCAAGCATCCCCAGGTAGACGTCACGGTAATCACCTCCCGCGCCGAGGCCGGTATCAAGGTGGCGGATATGTACCCTAGTTTGCGCGGCCATATTGACCTTGCGTTTAGCGAACCTGATGTTGATGTGCTGGGTGAGCTGGATGTGGTGTTTTTTGCTACACCGCACGGCGTTGCGCAGAACCTCATGCCATCCTTGATGAAGACCAACGCGCGTATTATTGATTTGTCCGCCGACTTCCGGATTCGCGATACCGCTTTATGGGAGCGGTGGTATAACCAGAAGCATGGTTGTCCCGAGCTGGTTGCTCACGCGGTATATGGTTTGCCTGAAACCAATCGTGAAGCAATTCGTTCGGCTAAGCTGATTGCCTGCCCCGGTTGTTACCCCACAGCGACCCAATTGGGTTTTTTACCGTTGATCGAAAACAACCTGGTTGACCCGACCCGGCTAATTTCCAATGCCGCGAGTGGCGCCAGTGGTGCGGGCAGGCAGGCAAAGATCGATAATCTGCTGACGGAAATCACCGACAGCTTTAAAGCGTATGGGGTAGCGGGTCATCGTCACCTGCCGGAAATTGAACAGGGTTTACGCGATGTCCAGCCAGCCGGCAGTACACCCGCACAATTGACCTTTGTTCCTCACCTGCTACCGATGATTCGGGGTATCCATGCGACGCTATATGCCACTTTGTTGAAAGGGAACCAGGCGCCAGATTTGCAGTCTCTCTACGAGCAGCGCTACGCCAATGAACCTTTTGTCGATGTTTTACCTGCCGGTGAAATGCCTCAAACGCGGACTGTAAAAGGTTCGAACGTTTGTCGTATCTCCGTCTTTCGACCCCAAGATCGCGATACGGTGGTGGTGTTGTCGGCCATCGACAACTTGACAAAAGGCGCATCTGGCCAGGCGGTTCAAAACATGAACATCATGTTTGGCTTTGATGAGAAAGCCGGTTTGGATGTGGTAGCTTTGCTGCCGTAATCAAGTCGCAGTGCGTTTTTGGTAGTGCGTGCGCTAGCCATTCAATACGCGTATTCACTATATAAAAGGCTGAATAGACGATGGCGGTAGTAAAAGGTAGTGCTCAATATCGCATGCGGGTGATGCCTTATCGCCCCATGCGGTTAGTATTCAATTACGTTGTTGGTTTCCTGGTGCTCGCGGGCGTGGCGGTTTCCTGCTACCTGATTGGTTATGATCATGGTGCGCAACAGCTGTCATTGCCTGGCGGCGTGCGGGACCAGCAACAGCAAAAAATCCTCACCTTAACCAAAGATGCTGAGGAATTGCGTCAGCAAGTTGCCAACCTAAAACTCAACGCTGATATTGATCAGCAGGCAAACAAAGATATACGCCGCCAGTTAATGCAACAAACGGTGCAGATCGCGGCCTTGGAACGCGATATCGCGGTATATCGCAGCATGATGTCTTCCGGGCGTAACGCCAATCCCCAAGGCATCAGTATCGGTGTCTTTCATGTCACTCGTGCAGATCAGGCAGATGCCTACCATTACAAATTGGTCCTCCAAAAACTCGCTGCGATGGACGATCCATTCCAGGGTGATTTAAACATCAAGATAGTCGGTGTGCAGACGTTGGGAGGCGAGGAGAAGCCGCGCAGTATTTCTCTGCACGAGTTATCCGATCAGGTTGCAGCGGAACAGATTTCCCTCAGCTTTAAGTATTTCCAGAATATCGAGGGTGACCTGGTGCTTCCGGGTGGGTTTAAACCCGAAAAAATACAATTCCTGGTGAAATCCACTAATCGAAAACATCCGGCCACGATTGAAAATGAGCTGGAGTGGCAGCTCTCCGAGCTTTGAAATACGAATATTTGCAGCCTGTTACACGATTCTTTGTCGCAAATGGGCTACTCTTACGCGCTTCAATCTTTTTATTGTCTTGAGAAACAAAGTTATGTGGGGCGGAAAGAAAACTATGGCTTTTTCTAACAATCACACCCTGATTTCGCGTGCAGCGAAGATCGTCGGCGATTTGCATTTCAGTGGTGATTTACAGATAGAAGGCAAAATCTGCGGTAACGTCATCGCTGAAGGCGATAAAGATGCCAAGTTAGTGGTTGCCGAGTCCGGGTTGGTTGAGGGTGACATTCGCGCGCCGGTCGCTGTTATCAATGGTAAGGTTATTGGAGATATCCATTCATCGAAGCATATCGAGCTGGCGGCGAAGGCAATTGTTGAGGGCTCGATTCACTATCAACTGATTGAGATGGTTAAAGGTTCGCAGGTTAACGGTAACCTGATATTTAGCGGTACCGCTGAATCACCCGCATCAGTCAAAAAGCTGTCTGACGTCACTAGTACCACACCTGAGTCCTCCACCAGCTTTCTTAAAACATCCGGGCAATAAACCACTGCGAATAGTTGACTGTTTTAGTTGGGTAAAGGGATAATATTTTTCCCTCTACCCAGAGGTACTGAAGAGTTCATCGGAGTTATTATGTCTGGCCCTGAAATTTATACCCCTCAAGCCCTGTTGGTTAGCGATAGCGCAGTAGCCAAGGTAAAAAGCTTGATAGACGAAGAGGGCAACAATGACCTCAAGTTGCGTGTTTACGTAACCGGTGGGGGTTGTTCCGGCTTTCAGTATGGGTTCACCTTTGATGAAGTCGTCGCCGAAGATGATTCGGTAGTAGAGCGCGACGGTATTAAAGTATTGGTTGATGCGTTGAGTTATCCTTACCTCGCCGGTGCCAAGGTGGACTATGAGGAAGGGCTACAGGGGTCCAAGTTTGTGATTCAGAACCCCAATGCATCCAGCACCTGTGGTTGCGGTTCATCCTTCTCTATTTAACCAATGCCTCAAGCGTAGTACACGCCCCCTAATATCACCGGCTTTCTCGCACCGGTGACCGCGCATAAATTACCACTCTCTCTGTTCAAGGTTTGTCTGGCCAGCCAGGCGAATGCTGTGGCCTCTATCCACTCAGGCGCAATACCCAGTTCCGCAGTTGTTGCAACCGGGCAGCGGGGCATCAGATCCTGGATAGCCTGACGCAAGGTATCGTTATAAGCACCGCCACCACAGAGGAAAACTTCTATATCCCCTTCTTCTGCAATTTTTTTAATCTGATTCGTAATCGTTCTGGCGGTGAACGCCAGCAGGGTGGCCTGTACGTCTTCAGGTCGCCGAACACACTGGTATTGCTTCAGGCACGTATCGAGCCAAGCGGGGTTGAAGTCCTCCCTTCCTGTGCTTTTTGGCGGCGTCTGAAACAGAAAGGGGTGCTGCAACAGTGCCTCCAAAAGCTGTTCATCCGATGTACCAGAGGCGGCCCAGGCCCCTGCGTTATCGTAAGTTTTCTTGTGGTGCTGCCATATCCAGGCGTCCATCAGCACGTTTCCGGGGCCAGTATCAAATCCTGTTGCTTCTCCAGATGTCGGTAACCAGGTGATATTCGCGATGCCGCCAATATTGACGATGGCACGATTGACGGTAGTTGATTGAAATACCGCCTGGTGAAATGCGGGCACCAGCGGTGCGCCTTGACCGCCTACAGCCATATCGCGTCGCCGAAAATCTGCCACCGTCGTTATGCCGGTTTGCTCAGCAATGATGTTGGGGTCGCCAACCTGCAAGGTGAAGGGGTGAGCTAGCGAACCCGGGGGCCGATGACGCAAGGTCTGGCCGTGGCTGCCAATGGCTGTGAGTGTCTGGTTACTTAAGCCAAGCTTTTCGATGAGCTCACGAACGGTAGCCGCGAATAACTCTCCTATTTGCACATCAAGTTGACCAAGGAGATCGATTTCATCCGGGCCGGTGGAAGCCAGGCGGTGTATCACCGCCCGGATATCAGGGGGGAGTGGTTTGCTATGTGAGCCAAGTAGCGCGGCTGTGTTGTTGGAAAAATCCACGGCAACCGCATCTATGGCGTCCGCACTGGTACCAGACATTAAACCGAGGTAAATGTCGGTCATTGGCATGGCGATTAATTGTCGTCATCGCTCGCCATGGCGAGGCGTGATGAACCTTTAAATGCTTCCAGTTGTGCAACGACAGGCTGGGTTTGAGCCAGGAAATTCGCTTTTTCAGCAGAGGCAATAGAACGTGCTTTGGGTAGCTCTACCGTCATTGGGTTGCGCACTACGCCATTAACATAAAACTCATAATGCAGGTGAGGGCCGGTTGAGAGTCCGGTAGTACCCACATAGCCAATAATTTGCCCCTGACGAACCCGTGTGCCCACCTTAATGCCCTTGCCAAAATTGTGCATATGCGCATACAGGGTCTGATATGCCTGGCCGTGTTGCAAAATCACGGTGTTGCCGTATCCGCCCTTGCGACCGGCAAAGATTACCTTGCCATCACCGGATGCCTTGATTGGCGTGCCCCGTGCAGCGGCATAGTCAGTGCCTTTATGAGCACGGATAGTGTGCAAAATGGGATGTTTGCGGTTGAGGTTGAAGTGGGAACTGATGCGGGCAAAATCCACCGGCATACGCAGGAATTCCTTGCGCATGCTCTCTCCGCTGGGGGTGTAATAGTGGGAGGCGCCATCGGCGTTGGTATACCGGACAGATTGGAATGTTTTTCCCTGATTGGTGAATTCAGCTGCCAGAATCGCTCCGGTGCCAATCTTCTTGCCATCTAGATAACGCTCTTCGTACATGACTCTGAATTGATCGCCGCGGTGAATATCCAGGGCAAAGTCGATATCCCAGGCAAAAATGTTAGCGAGCTCCATAATTAAATTGCTGGCCATACCTGCATCTTTGCCGGCCATGAAAAGAGAGCTGTTGATGGTTGCCTGGCGGAAAGCCACTTGTATATCCGGTTGGCGCTCGATTTTTTTAGCAATAAAGCCATCTTCACTGCGGGTAAAGTTAAGGCTGTTAAGCGTATCTTTTACGTAGTGCAGCTGGTGCAACTTTCCGTCGTCGTTAAGCTGGAAAGCGATAGTTTGCCCGGGGACAATGCGGCGTAACTCTTTTGCTTCCGCGCTTTCATTAAACAGCTCGTAGATATCGCGATCATTCAGCCCGGCCCGTTGGAAAATAATGGACAGGCTGTCACCACTCTTAACGATGAACTCTTGCCACTTCGGCTCTTCTTCTATTGTTGATGCCTCTGCAGTAGCGGAGGCAAGAACTAGCGGGATCGGATTCAATGTTGAATTGACCAAATCCTTAAGTCTCAGGGACACACCTAATGTAGAAGTGAGGCCGGAGTGAGGGTGGTTGGACGGTGTATGGCTGACAAATTTCGGAGGGGTGGCTTGCGTGGGAAGATCTAAAGGCAGGCGCGTCTGGCGCGTCGCCTCGGCGTTTCCGGACGGAACCGCAGCAAGCACGAAACAAAGCCCGGCAGCCAGAGTGCTGGCGGCGGCTAGATGTCCCTTGGGAAAGTGCTGAAACAGACTGATCAGGAAATTTTTGTAATGCTTTTTAATGGGTTCCATAAGGAAGCTAAACCCGCGTTTATGAAGTTAATATAAGTCTTTGCATTTATAGCAGAAAAGTCCACTGATGACACCCCGCAACGCTGTAATTGCCAGATTTGATAATAGGCAGTCTTGTTTTTGAGACAAGATCCGGTATCTTGGCCAACCTTTCTCTATGTTTGGTTATAAAAGACCCTGACAATGCTAGCGGTGGACAGTGATATGCCCTCGGTTGATTCAAATTTACTACACGATTTACAAGCACGCGGACTCATCGCCCAAACGACGGGTGGGGAGGCTTTGGCTGATTATTTGAGTTCTGGCTCGCGCACCTTGTATAGCGGATTTGATCCAACGGCGGATAGTCTTCATATCGGCCATTTAGTTCCCTTGCTGGCGTTGAAAAGATTTCAGATGGCAGGCCACAGGCCCATTGCGCTGGTCGGCGGTGCTACGGGCCTGGTAGGGGATCCCAGCTTCAAGGCGCAAGAGCGCAAGCTGAATACGCCGGATATTGTTGCGGGCTGGGCTGATCGGCTCAGGCAACAGGTTAGCCGTTTTATTGACTTTGATTGTGGCAGTAACTCGGCAGAGGTGGTTAATAACCTCGATTGGGTTGGGCAAATGAACGTGCTCACCTTCTTGCGCGATATAGGAAAGCATTTTTCCGTCAACAACATGATTAACAAGGAGTCGGTTAAACAACGCATTGAGCGCGAGGGGGAGGGTATCTCCTTCACAGAATTCACTTATATGCTGCTCCAGTCCCTGGACTTTGCTGAACTTTATCAGCGCTACGACTGCACCTTGCAAATCGGTGGCAGTGATCAATGGGGCAATATCACCGGCGGCATAGATTTGACCCGCCGCCTTCACGGTGGGCATGTCTATGGCTTGACCATGCCTTTGGTTACCAAGGCTGATGGAACCAAGTTTGGCAAAACCGAGACGGGAACAGTTTGGCTGGACCCTGCCAAAACCTCCCCCTATGCGTTTTATCAATTCTGGCTTAATACAGCAGACGCTGATGTGTATAAGTTTCTGCGTTATTTCACCTTTATAGGTGTTGGCGAGATTGAGCGTATAGAAGAGGCTGACAGGAGTAGTGGAGTCAAGCCCGAGGCTCAGCGTATCCTCGCTGAGGAGATGACCGGTCTTGTGCACGGCGATAGCGGTCTCCTGGCTGCCCAAAGAATTACGCAAGCGCTATTCAGTGATGAGTTGAAGGCGTTAGGGCAGGATGACTTCGAGCAATTGCGTCTGGATGGATTGCCTTCATCCAGGTTGGAGCGACACCAGTTAACCGATATGCCCCTTACGCAGTTGTTGGCGGATGCGCAAATGGCTGCATCGGGAAAGCAAGTTAAGGACGCCTTGGCTCGCGAGGCGGTATTTATAAACGGCCAGCCAAAATCTGCCGCTGATAATATGAAGACTCCAGAATGTTTTGCGCCCGAGGCATCTTTCTTTGGAAAATTTTACCTTTGTAAGCTTGGGAAGAAGAAATATCACTTGTTTGAAGTGAATTGAGCTGAGGATATGAGCTGTTTTGCTAGATGAATCTGTATTGAAAGTGCTCAGATTGTGTGTTGAGTGATCTCGTTTGTTTGTTAAATGTTCACCCCAAAAAATAATTGCAAAAAGGAGTTGCGCGGTG
>CAMLOU010000117.1 GCA_946481735.1 uncultured Cellvibrio sp. | reverse complement strand
CAGCTCTGCGGCCAGCTTCTTCCTCGGCCAAAATATTCTGTACGGCAATATGTGCTCGGCGGACTCTGATAAGAGCATGGGATGGTTATTGAAAGCAGCAGCGGAAAATATCACCGATGCACATTACATTCTCGCTGTTGAATCATTAAGCGGGGCTCGCTTCGAGAAAAATGAAGAAAAAGCGCTCTATTGGTTGCAGCGTGCTGCCGTTAACAGTCCCGCAGCACAATTACGTTATGCCTGGATATTGACCACGCATCCATCTGCGGAAAAACGTGACGGTGCCTTAGCAAAAACTTACCTCGATATGGTTGATAAGGGCTACCACGACAAACAAACGCTGTTTCAGGTTGCCGCCGCCGTTGCGGCTGAAAATAACGATTTTAAAGCGGCGATTGACTGGCAAACCAAAGCACTCAAAGATGCGCGGGGTCTTGAGCTGCCGCTGGATTATGTTAATCAACGGCTGGCTGCTTATAACAACAAACAACCATGGCGCGAGGCGTTATAAATTCTTCAGCGCCCTCGACCGGTTGCCATGGATACCATCAAGTGAGACAATTTTTCGCGCGCGGGGACGACCTCGCGCGTTCTGCTTTTTTCGGGGACGACCCTGTATTGTGTGAGGTTGCCCCATGTCCTGGTTATTACTTCTCTTTGCCGGCCTGTTTGAAATCGCCTGGGCGCTTGGCTTGAAATACAGCGAGGGCTTTACCCGGCTGTGGCCGAGTGTACTCACCGTATGTGCCTTGATCGCCAGCCTGACGTTACTCGGCCTATCATTGCGCCAGTTGCCTTTGGGCACGGCCTACGCGGTATGGAGCGGTATCGGTGCGCTGGGTACGGTAACGCTGGGGGTACTGCTGTTTGGTGAATCCGTGTCGCTGCTGCGGTTGGTATCGGTGGGATTGATATTGATAGGCATTACCGGATTAAAGCTGGCGTAATCCAGGCAGGGTTTGCTCCGTCGGCCTTCACGTGGGGGCAATACAACGTCGCATGGCAGAATTCTGGCTGATTTTAATTTCGTGCAATACACTTAATTGCATTACGTTGACGATAATGACTGAGCTAACCCTGTTTCCTGCATAAGGCACCTTTGATATTCCATGGACAGCGCCAGCCTTCTCGCCCTGACCCACAATGCTGCACTCCTGTTGGCGATGATCTTTATCTACGATCTCGCCATTGACCGCAAACGCACCGAGCGGCTGCTGTGGTGGAAGGTCATGATCGGTATCGGGCTGGGTATTACCGCTATCGTTATCATGCTGACGCCCTGGGAATTTGCACCGGGCATTGTGTTCGATACGCGTTCAGTACTGCTCGGCATCGCCGGTCTGTTCTTCGGCCCACTGCCGACCCTGATTGCCATGCTCATGGCAGCGGCCTTGCGCCTGTATCAGGGAGGGGCCGCCGCGTTTACCGGCGTGCTGGTGATAATGGCTTCCGGCTTTATCGGCATCGCCTGGCGACATCTTCGTTTTCGGGAATTGGTGCGCATCTCTACAGCTGAACTTTATCTTTTCGGTCTGGTGATTCACCTGGTCATGCTGGTGCTGATGTTCACCTTGCCGCTCACCACCGCGCTTGATGTTCTGGCCGATGTTGGTTTGCCGGTGCTGATCGTCTATCCCCTGGCCACGACCATGCTGGGTACGCTCTTTGCGGGCCGTCTCGAACGCAAACAAGTGATCGAGGCGCTGGCAGAAAATGAATTCCTGTTTCGCTCGCAGTTTGATTTCGGCAACATCGGCATCGCCATTACCTCCGTCGACAAACGCTGGCTGCGGGTCAACCCGCGTTTATGCGAAATGATCGGCTATAACGAAGCCGAACTCAGTAAGCTCACCTGGGCGGATATCACGCACCCCGATGACCTCAACAAAGATGTGGAACAATTTCAACGCGTGTTAGCCGGTGATATCGAAAGCTACGATCTGGATAAACGTTTTGTCTGCAAAGATGGCCGCGTGCTCTATGCCCATTTGACCGCGTCCTGCTACCGCAACCATGGGCAAGTGCAGTTTTTTATTGCCGGCCTGCTGGATACTACCCAACAGAAACTTGCTGAACTGGCATTGCGGGCCAGCGAAGAACAATTAACTCTGGTGCTGGCCGGCGGCGAACTGGGGTTTTGGGATTGGGATATTGCCAACAACACCGTCGAGCGAAATGCGCGCTGGGCCGAGATGCTCGGGTACACCCACGAGGAAATTCAACACACAGTAAAACAATGGATTGATTTTATTCATCCGGATGATCGCTCACTCGCCTGGGAATCCATCACTCGTCACCTGGAAGGCAAAACACCGCAGCACAAAGCCGAATACCGCATGCAAACCAAACTGGGGGATTATCGCTGGGTTCAGGACTGCGCCAAGGTGGTCAGTTACAGCAGCGACGGCAAGCCTCTGCGCATGTGCGGCACGCACACGGATATCACCGAACGCAAGCAAGCCGAAGAATCCATGCAATTGGCGTCCATGGTGTATGAAAACAGCAGCGAAGCCATGATGGTAATGGATGCCTGTACGGGCAATGTCATCAACATCAATCCTGCCTTTACCGAGCTGACCCAATATACACCCGAAGAAATTATCGGCCAGTACGCGGGCATACTCAGTACCGACTCCGAGCGTTCGACGCTTTATACCAACCTGCGCGAAAGCATGAAAACCAATGGCCGTTGGCGTGGAGAAACCTGGTGCCGCCGTAAAAATGGTGAAGACTTTGCCATTTGGCTGACCATGAACACCATCTTCAACAACGAAGGCAAAGCGTACCGCCGCGTTGCACTCTTCTCCGATATCACCGACAAAAAACAGTCGGAAGAAATTATCTGGAATCAGGCCAACTTTGATCAACTCACACAATTGCCCAATCGCCGCATGTTCCTGGATCACCTGGAGCAGGAGATAAAAAAATCCGCCCGCACGCTCCAACCCATTGCGTTGTTATTTCTGGACCTGGATTTATTCAAGGAAGTTAACGACACCCTCGGTCACGACATGGGCGATAAATTATTGCAGGAAGCCGCTGATCGTTTGCGTCAGTGTGTACGTGATACTGATACGGTCGCGCGTCTGGGCGGCGACGAATTTACAGTGATCCTCAGCGACCTGGAAAACACCGAAAATGTCGAGCGCATTGCGGAAGCTATCTTGCGCAAATTAACCGAGCCGTTTCAATTGGGCGCCGATACTGCCTATATCTCCACCAGTATCGGCATTACCTTATATCCAAACGATGCGCGTGATATCGATACCCTGCTGAAAAATGCAGACCAGGCCATGTATGCAGCCAAAAGCCTGGGGCGCAATCGTTTTAATTATTTCACCGCATCCATGCAGGAAGCCGCGCGTAATCGAATGCGCATGATCAACGACATGCGCAACGCCCTCAGTGACGCACAATTTATGTTGTACTACCAACCGATTGTGGATTTGCACCATAACACCATCACCAAAGCGGAAGCCTTGATTCGTTGGCAGCATCCTGCGCGCGGGCTGGTTCCACCGGATGAATTTATTCCGCTGGCAGAGGACACCGGGATGATTATTGATATCGGTGATTGGGTGTTCCGCGAAGCCATGTCGCAAGTGGCCCGCTGGCGTGATTGGCACAACATCGACGTGCAGGTCAGTGTGAACAAATCGCCGATACAGTTCCGCGATGAAAACAATAACCTGTCGCACTGGTTTCAGCATATTCAGCAACTGGGTTTATCCGGCAATGCTGTCAATATTGAAATCACCGAAGGTTTGTTGCTCGACGCTAATCATGCTGTGCATGAAAAACTGCTCGCTTTTCGCGATGCGGGTATTCAGGTGTCGCTGGATGATTTCGGCACCGGTTATTCTTCGTTGGCTTATCTAAAAAAATTCGATATCGATTATCTTAAGATCGATCAGTCATTTGTGCATAACCTGCATACCGACACAGAAGAGTATGCACTGTGTGAAGCCATCATCGTCATGGCCCATAAGCTGGGCATCAAAGTCATTGCTGAAGGCGTGGAAACCCAACAACAGCGCGATCTGCTGGCGGCGGCAGGATGCGATTACGCCCAAGGGTATTTATTTTCCAAACCCGTGCCTGCCGATGACTTTGCCCGCCTGTTCCTGGTCCAATAAGCCATTGATCGAAATTTTCGTCCAAATGCCCTCACTGCCCCCGCTCGTTAGTCGATAACCTGCGGCGTATGATGTGGGCGTATTGTGAGGACTGTGCATGACTGAAAAATCCCTTTCCCCCTGGTTGATTCTCCTGCTGGCGGCGATGATCGCCACTACACCCCTGGCAGTGGACATGTATCTTCCCGCCATGCCTGCCATGGCCCAGGACATGAGTACCCACATCGGCTCTGTCCAGCAATCACTCAGTATTTTTCTCGCCGCTTACGGCGCCGGTATGTTGTTATTCGGCCCCCTGGCAGACGCCCTGGGCCGGCGCCCACTGGCACTGTTCGGCCTGAGCGGGTTTGCACTGGCGAGCCTGGCGCTGAGCCAGGTGAACAGCATCGAATGGTTCCTGACCTGGCGCACCGTGCAAGCACTCAGCGGCGCCGCGTCTTCGGTAGTGGTGCCCGGTATTATTCGCTACCTTTACCGCGAACACACCGCCAAGGGCATGTCGTACATGTCGATGATCATGATGCTCGCACCCTTGCTGGCACCCGCCATGGGCAGTGCGATCATGTGGTTGAGCAGCTGGCATTTTATTTTTATAGCGCAAGCCGTTTACGCAGGGCTGATTATTGTTTTTGCCTGGCGTTTTCTGCCGGAGATAAAAGCCAGAGACAGTTCGCGTCGCGTTAATTTTTTACAAGGCTATCGCACTGTCTTTGCCCATCATTCCGCGCGTCCGTTAATTATCACCATCATGTTTTCGTCGTTTGCATTCTTTTGTTTTCTGACCGCGATGCCGTTTATCTACATCAAGTATTTCGGTGTAAGCGAACAACATTTCGGTATCCTGTTCGGTATGAATGTCATGATGTTGATGCTGGCGAATTTTATCAACAGTCGTGTGGTCAGCCGGTTAGGCTCACCGCGCATGTTGCGTATCGGCCTCGGCATTGCGCTTATCAGTGCCAGCTTGCTGTGCCTCTTTAATTATCTGGACATGAGTTTGTGGTACACCGTGCTTACGGTGGGGCCATTGATGGCGAGCCTGGGATTAATTTCTACCAATACGGATGCCATGATCATCATGAAATTTCCCGATCACTCGGGCACCGCAACGGCGGTGACTGGCACCCTGCGCTTTGGCAGCGGCGCCCTGGCCGGCCCTTTGCTCGCCTGGTTGTATACCGGCACCGCGCTGCCCTTTTCGCTGTTGATGCTCGGCGGTGTGCTGGGTGTCCTGTGCTGCCAGATCTGGATTTTCCTGCGAAGCGCGCAAGCGGCAGAATAGACGGCCGTTTATCACAGTGCGGCAGGCTGCCCTGAAGTTCAGTTGATTTTTGTGTATCATCCAGCTCTCATTTTTCCTGAACAGGACATTGAATACTGAGGTTGCGATGAAGAACGAATTGGTCAATTGGCTGGAAAGCCTGGAGCTGCAACACGCCGAGCTGGTGTATTTTTTTATTGTCATCGGCATCATCGCCGTTACATCGCTTATTATTCATTTTATCCTTCACCGCGTGGTGATTCGCCTGATCAGCCACCGCGCGTCGCAATCGCAACGCCTGTGGCAGCGCGCGTTATTCCAGAACAACTTATTCAGTCGCCTTGCGCTGACGCTACAGGGTTTTATTATTTATACCCAGGCGCGCATCTGGCTTAACAGCGATTCCGATACGCTGGCGGTGATTGAAGTTGTCACGCACTTGTGGGTGCTGCTCTATGCTTTGCTGTCGCTCTTTGCGCTGCTGGATACGCTGGAAGATGTGGTTATCTCCACACCTTACGGGCGCCGGTTTCCGCTACGCGGCATCTTTCAAAGCATTAAATTGATCAGTGCGCTGGTTACGATCATCTTTGCCATCTCGCTGTTAATCGGTAAATCCCCGGTCATCTTATTCAGCAGCCTCGGTGCCATGACGGCCGTGTTGTTGTTGATATTTAAAGACCCGATCATGGGGTTGGTGGCGGGCATTCAGTTGTCGGCCAACGATATGCTGGCGGTCGGTGACTGGCTGGAGATGCCCAAGTACGGCGCGGACGGTGATGTGATTGATATCAGCCTGACCACGGTAAAAGTGCGCAACTGGGATAAAACCATCACCACCATTCCCGCGTATGCGTTGATCTCCGATTCGTTTAAAAACTGGCGCGGGATGACCGAGTCGGGTGGCCGACGCATCAAACGTGCCGTTAACATTGATGCAACCAGCGTAAAATTTCTGGATGAAGACGCACTAAAGCGTTTACGCCGCGCGCAGTTGCTGACGGATTATATTGAGAATAAAGTGCGCGAAATCGCGGAATACAATAAGGAACATAATATTGATCCTGAGTCGCCGGTGAATGGGCGCAAGCTGACGAACCTGGGTACTTTTCGCGCTTACCTTACCGCTTATCTGCGTGCACATAAAAAGATACACCAGGAAAATATGACCTTGATGGTCCGCCAACTGGAACCCGGAGCCAACGGTATTCCGATGGAAATCTATGCGTTTGCTAACGATATCAATTGGGTGGCTTACGAAGGCATCCAGGCCGACATCTTTGACCATGTATTTGCGGTGATTCCGGAGTTTGGTTTACGCATTCACCAGACACCTACCGGTTATGATTTACAACAGATCGGGGTGCGGATGGCCAGTACACCTGAAACAACGCAGCAAGACGTTATTGCTGCAGGCAAATAACCACCGCCGCGTGGTAGGACTTCCAATACACCGGAATCACGTAGGAACGCAGCTGTGCCGGTAGATGAATATGATTGGGCGCGCCCTCAATCATCACCGGCACCGAGATCATAAATTCCTGGCCAAAGGTGCTGCGTGCGTTACCGGAAATAATATTGGCCACTTCGCCCACCAGATCAAAGATGTGTTCATTGGTGGTTTCCATCTCGCCGATACTGAGCAACAGGTGTTTGAGCAAAATGCGCGGCGCCGTGAAATATACACAGCCGCGATAAGGACCGGAAATACCGATAATACCGGTCACGTCGTAAGCCGCCGGGTTTTCATTTTCCACCAGATAAGGCGTACCGACTTTAACATCCCGGTCATTGGTGTGCTGAAAAAAACGCACCACGCCATCAATAAACACTTGCAGGGTTTGTTCAGACATTTAATCCTCGGTCAACTCAGTCAGTGCGTCCAATAATTGTTGATCGCTAAAGGGTTTACATAAAAATCCGCGCGCACCTTTCTTTAACGCTTCAATGCCTGTGGCTTTATCGGACAGCGCCGATATCACCAGGATACGCAAATTCGGGTCCAGCGCAATCAGTTGCTGGATGCACGCAATGCCGTCCATCTCCGGCATGGTCAGGTCCATGGTGACCACCTGTGGCCGGGTTTTCCTGAACAAGGCTACGGCTTCTGCACCATTACCGGCAGAGGCCACAACATGAAATTGATCCGTGTCGTTACAGCGTTCTATCTTGCGGCGGATAATGTTGGAATCATCCACAATCATCAGTGACAACATCGTGTAATCCTGTTGCGTCAAACGGGTTTATCAGGCAGCAATATCTTTTTGCGCGGCGATTAACGGCAGCGTAATCACAAACCGGCAGTGGCGGCCGCGCCGGCTGGACACAGTGAGCTTGCCGCGCAGGGCCAATACCTGGTTCATCACCGCTTCCATACCCACACCGCGGCCAGCGTCTTTGGTGACGGTTTTCGCCGTACTGAAGCCTTCGTTGAAAATCAGGCTGAGCAATTTTTTATTGTCCCAGGACTCAATCTCGTCGAGACGCCATTTGCCCGAGGCGATAGCTTTCTCACGAATCGCGGCATAATCCAATCCCTGGCCGTCATCCATCACGGTCAATTCCATGTCGGTTTCCGAGATCTTTGCCAGGCGTAAATCAATGCGACCTTGCGACGGCTTCTGGCCCAGTTCCCGTTCGCGCGGCGTTTCAATACCGTGCACCACAGCATTGCGCAGCAGCTGAATACAGATTTCTTTTAATTGCTGTTGGTGCTCGCGGTCCAGGTTCAGGTCGTGCAAACCGCTGGTCACCAATTTGATGTCTTTGCCGTTGCGCTGCGCGATGCTTTGCACAAAAGCGTCCAGATGATCCCATCCATCAGCCTGGCGATTATTGGTGACATGACGCGGATCAGCCGCCGTCGGGCTGCTACTGGCCAGCGCAAACTGGCTCAATTTTTTAATCAGTGTTTCTACCTGTTGGGTGTAACTGATCAGGTTTTCCAGTTGCACGGCCAACCCCAGGTAATCATTACCGGTCAGGTCCGGTTTGTTGCGCAACAACTCCAGCTCATCTTCAATAGCGTGGGCTGCGTTTTCAAAGTATTCCAGCTTGAGCGCAGCCGCATCGCCTTTGAAATTGTGAATCTCGCGAAAGATGCCGCTGGCTTTTTCGCGCACCGACGCGGCGTTTTTGGCCGGCAAGCTGAGGATATGATTGACCCGGTTGTAACACTTGTACGCACCGGCAATAAACTCATGCAGCAGCGTCGGGTGCGTATGGAGCAAGCCGGTCAGCATCTCCAGCTGTTGTTCGTTGTGCTTGCGGCTTTCGCCCAGGGCTTTTTCGAGTTTCACCTGCTCGGTGATATCGAGGATCGTGACCAGCACATGGGATATCTCACCGTCCTGATAAGCCCGCGCAAAATCAAATTTCACATACTTGGTCAGAAAGCCACCGCTGGGTTGCGCGATATTCACTTCTACCAGATTGAGCGGGTTGAGATCACCAATCAGTTTTTCCTTGATCTTGGGATCAAATAATAATTCGATAAACCCCCGTGCTGTCTCTGCATCTTTTTCGCTGATGATATTCTCCAGCAAAGACTGAAACGATTTTCCGGCGAATTCCTGCTGACCCAACACCTCGCTTAACTTGGCCGAATGTTGTTCACCGATGCGCAAGTTTTTGTCGATCAGGAACAAGCCTTCGTTTACCGTCGCAAGAATTTCTGTGGTTTCCTTACGCGCCCGCTCAATGATGACATCGCTCTCGCGCAACTGCCGCACAAAGTGGAACATGATGATAAAGAAGTTAACAATCGCAAGGCTGATACCGATGGTCTGAATCCAGCGCAGGCGCGTGGCCTTGGACGCGGCCAGATGTTCCAGTGCAATGGTGAGATCGTTCATATGACCCAGCAGCGCAATGTTATTGGCCCGCGCCATCGCAACAGCTGCGGGCAGGGAATCCGCCAGGGAATTATGTTGTTGTACGTCCTGGATCAGGGTTTGCACCGCGCTGCGATACGGTGCCCAGAGTGTGGCCGCTTCGCGTAGTGCCGTCATGCCTCTGGGATCGCTGACGGCATCCAGGGTCACCGCTTCTTGCGCGGCTCCGCGTGCATTGCCGCCGCGAATAAAGGCATTGAGGGTTTCGTCGAAAAGAGATTGACTCAACAGCAATTCATCAAAGGCTTTTTGAAATGCAACCGGGTCCTCGCGCGAGCTGTCGAGCACGAATAAGGTTTTCGCCATACGTTGCGACAACATCCGCTGGCGACCGGCGAGGTTTACCCCCACCGCATCATCGGCAATCTCAAACGAGATATAAAAGTTTAATAACAAAACCGATGCGTCGAGTAATAAAAAGAGGGCAACAGAAATAAGGATGCCGCGATATTTTCCGTAATCAAATGTGAACATGGCTTGCGCTCATCAGGGCTGACGGCAAGGCCATTGCGAAACTTATGCCAATGCACATTTGCGCAAAAAAGCTGCACGCTTGTGCATTTGCACGACAGATCGCTTTATAAGAGCCGATTTTTTTGAAGCAGTTCGCGTGAACAGGCAGACATCTTGGTGCACCGGCAATCATCAGCGCACGCATTTGGTTCCCATCGAATTGGAAACCATCGCAAAGATCAGTGCTTCTACTCTTCCTGCTGTTGCAAGGTCCAGAGCTGCGCGTAACGGCCTTGCCGCTGCAACAATTCACTGTGGGTTCCCTGTTCCACCACCTGACCTTTGTCCAGGACCACGATCTTGTCTGCATCAACCACCGTCGATAAACGATGGGCAATGACAATGCTGGTATGGCCGGTAGCGACTTCACGCATGGCCTCAAGGATGGCTGTTTCGGCGTTGGAATCCAGCGCCGAGGTGGCTTCATCGAAGAGTAAAATCGGCGCACCTTTTAATAACACCCGCGCGATGGCGATACGTTGCTTTTCGCCACCGCTGACTTTCAGCCCGCGTTCGCCGACGATTGTCTTATCGCCCTGGGGCAGGCTATCGATAAAAGGTTTCAGGTGAGCCATGCGAATGGCACGTTCAATCTGCGCATCGTCCGCCGCCGGATTGCCGTAGGCGATGTTCTCCCGGATGCTCGTGTTAAACAGCACGGTATCCTGGGGCACCACGGCAATCGCGCGGCGCAAACTGTCGAGGGTCACCGCGCGAATATCCTGACCGTCGATGGTGATACTGCCGCTATCAATATCATAGAAACGATACAACAAACGCGCGATGGTGCTTTTGCCCGCGCCGGACGCGCCCACAATCGCGACACGTGTTCCGGCGGGAATATGCAAATGAAAATCGCGCAGGATCGGGCGGTCGCGATGATAGGAAAAATTAACCCCGGACCAGTGAATATCGCCCTTAGTGATACGCAGGGGTTGTGCAGCGGGCGCATCGACAATCCGGGCCTCGCGTTTCAGCAAACCGAGCATGTTTTCCAGATCCGTTAACGCGCGGCGAATTTCGCGGTACACAAAACCCAGGAAGTTGAGCGGAATAAATAATTGGATCATGTAGGCATTGACCATCGCCAGATCGCCCAGTGTCATTTGCTGATCCAGGACATTGACAGCCGCCATCCACATCATCGCTGTAATCGCCAGCGCAATGATCAATGCCTGCCCGGAATTCAGGGCCAACAACGACAAGCGGTTTTTTAGTTTGGCCGATTCCCACTTCGCCAGAAAATCATCGTAAGTGCGTGCTTCAAATGCCTCGTTGTTAAAATACTTAACCGTTTCGTAATTCAGCAAGCTGTCAATCGCACGGGTATTGGTGGAGGAATCTGCCTGGTTAGCTTCACGCACAAAACGGTTGCGCCATTCGGTGGTCAGCACGGTAAAGAAAATATAGATCACCACCGCGATCAGGGTAATCACCGCATACCACACGGAAAATGCCAGCGCAAAGATGACCGCAACCATTAAAATTTCAAACAAGGTCGGCACGATGTTGAACATCAAAAAGCGCATTAAAAAACTGATGCCGTTGGTGCCGCGTTCAATATCGCGACTGATGCCGCCCGTCGCGCGGTCAAGGTGGAATGCCAGCTCCAATTGGTGCAGGTGTTTGAACACCCGCAAGCCAATGCGACGCATGGCGTGTTCGGTGACGCGGCTGAAGAGTGCATCGCGCAGCTCGCCAAAGAAGACGCTGCCAAACCGCAGGGCACCGTAAAACAGAATAAAGGCGAGGGGTAACACCAGTTCCGGTTGCAGGCTGCGGTCGACGCCGTCGATGATGTGTTTGAGTGCCCAGGGCATCAACAAGGTCGCGCCCTTGGCGGCAATCAACGCGAGCACCGCGAGCAACACGCGGCCTTTAAAATCCCATAAATAGGGCCAGAGATAACCGAGGGTTTGTTTCAGGGAGGCGCGGGTAAGGGGAATGTTTTCCGCCGCCGGTGAAGGATCGCTGTGCATGCCACGCATAGGGGAATCGCCGGAATCGTTGAGGTCAATGCGGCAGGACACCGCGCAGAAGCGCTTAGGTGGGGGCGGGCAGGCTGATTACAACCCGCAGGCCGCCCAGCGGGCTATCGGCCAGGGTCAGTTCGCCCGCCAGGTGGTCCACAATATCGCGCACGATACCCAGGCCCAAACCGTGACCGCTCACCTGTTCATCCAGCCGGGTGCCGCGGCTCAATACCTCGGCGCGCTGTTCACCGGCAATACCGGGCCCGTCGTCATCCACCGTAATGGTGATGTTTCTGGTGGTTTTTTCGATGCGTAACGCCACGCGAGCCGTGGCCCATTTGCAGGCGTTATCCAACAAGTTACCGAGCAGTTCCAGCAGATCTTCGCGGTCCCAGGGCAAGCGCAGATCATCGGGAACCGTCTGCCAGTGCAACTGCAAGTCGCGCCCGTGGATTTGTTGCAGCGTGGCAAATAACAGCGGCAGCTCCTCCGCACAATGAAAATGCGCGCCGGGCAGGACATCACCGGCCAGACGCGCGCGACTTAACTCGCGCGTCAATCGTTGGCGAATATTATTCAATTGCGTGCGCATGCTATCGACAATATCCGGATGCGCTTGCAACTCCGTGCGCGCATTGATGCTGAACAGCACGGCCAGCGGCGTTTTCAGTGCGTGCCCCACATTACCCAGTGCATTGCGCGAACGTTTAAGCGTGTCCTCCGTGTGCTGCAACAAGCGATTGATCTGTTGCACCAGGGGCGCAAGTTCTTCCGGCACCTGGTTATCCAGCTCGGTGCGCTGCCCCTGTTGTAATTGTTTGACCTGTCGGCGCACCACATCCAGGGGCTGCAAGGCACGCCGCACGATCAGGCGTTGCAATAACAGAATGATGACCAGTGCGATAACGCCAGTGCCCAAACCGATCCAGCGCAGTTGCTGAAAACTTTGCAACACCGGGGTGTAGTCCCGCGCAACAATGATGGCGAGGTCCTGGCCAAAGCGACGATAGTTTGCGCGATATACCAATAATTTTTGCGTTTGCGGCCCGTCCGCCAGATCCGCTTGTAAACCGGCCTGGTCGGGCAAGGGCAGCACGTGATCCCAGGCGGAGCGCGAACGTAAATCTGCGTTGGCAAGATTATCTAACGGTAAAAATTCAATACGAAAATAGCGACCGGAAAAAGGCCGTTCATACACGGGCGAGAGGCGGGTTTGATCGAGTGTTATGCCGTCGCCGGTGCGCACCAGCGCGGCGAGCAGATTGTCGGCATCGAGTTGTAACTCACTGCCCAGGTTACGCCGCAATCCCGCATCAAATAACCACAGGCTGGTTTGCGCCAACAGCAGGCCCACCAGTATAAGGACACTGGCCAGGCCGATACTGAGACGTTGTTGAATGGATTTCATAAAGCCAGGCCAGTGGCATTCCCCGTTTGCAAACCTTTAAATAAATAACCCTGGTTACGGCGCGTTTCGATCACGGCTTTACCCAACTTGCGGCGCAGGTGATTCACATGCACTTC
>CAMLOU010000116.1 GCA_946481735.1 uncultured Cellvibrio sp. | reverse complement strand
GCGACCAGCACCAGCAAGATTAATAACACCCACCAACCCCAGGCCAGCGGCCAGAGGCCGACGGCTTCGGGCAAGTGAATGTCTTTCAGTTGAGCAAGTGGGTCCATGTTTTCCATCGTGTCTGAAACCTAGCGGCGGCGCGGGCTGTTTTTGCCGAAGCGCTCGCGCAGCAAATGTTGGATGTCGTCATTGGTGGCGTAAGACAACAGGGACAGATTCAGGCGCTGACAACTGCGGGTTAAGTCCTGCAAATGTTTTTGATAATTGTCGTGGTAGGCCTGCTGGAAGCGCCGCTCGTTAGCCGGAATACGACAGCGGGACTGACCATCACTGATCGTCAGGATGGAATTGCTGGCCAGCTGCCGTTCGAGCGGATCAAACACGTGCACCAGAGTGACGTCGGTGTGCCGCGCCAGTTCAAACAATTGTTGCTCGCACGCCGCATCAAAATCGTGGAAGTCACTGACGATAAATAAAGCGCAGCCTGGTTTGGCGATGCGGCGGGTATCCGCGAGGATATCCACCAGCTTCACACCATCTGCAGGTGGTATCGGGGATTGCAGGCGGTGGTTGTAATCCTGCAATTGATGCAACAACTCCAGCATCGCGTGCTTGCTGCGCCGCGGGCGGATATCCCGTTGCGTGTGGTCACCAAACACCAGGCCACCGACGCGGTCACTGTTGCCTAACGCAGCCCACCCGAGTAACGCACAGATGTGTGCGCACAACACAGATTTAAAGCAGCGCTGGCTGCCGAAGAACATAGTGGCGCGCTGGTCGGCCACCATAAACACCGGGCGCTCACGCTCTTCGCGAAAGATCTTGGTATGCGGTACCTGGGTGCGCGCGGTGACGCGCCAGTCGATAGTACGTATGTCATCGCCGGGCTGATACAAGCGCACTTCTTCAAAGTCGATACCGCGCCCGCGAAAGCGGGTGCGTTCGCCGCCGGTTAACAAACTGCGCACCGGCCGCTTGGCAAAGAGCTTCAGATCCTGCGCGGCAAACCGCAGGCGCAGCAGTTGCGCGAGATCGCTGTAGGCGCCGGCGGGATTGAGGTTATCCAATAACGCGTTGCTCATGGATTAAGCCAGGGGGACAACGGCAATTAATTTATCAATCGCCTGGTCGCTGTTAACGCCAGTGGCTTCGGCTTCAAAGGTGAGAATCAAGCGATGGCGGAGACAATCGTGGATAACGGCCTGAACATCATCGGGGCTGACAAAGTCCTTGCCTTGCAGCCAGGCATAGGCGCGGGCGCAACGGTCAAGTGCAATGGTGGCACGGGGACTGGCGCCATATTCGATCAGGTTGGCCAGATCTTCGTTGTATTGTGCAGGACGACGGGTGGCGTTAATCAGTTGGACGATGTATTCCTCAACCGTCGGCGCCATGTGCATGGCAAGGATTTCCTTGCGCGCCATCTCCAGCGTTGCCTGGCTGACCGTAGCCGGTACTTCCGGCGCAATAGCGGCCGCCTCATTGCGCGCCAGTTGCAGGATGCGGCGCTCCGCGTCCACGCTGGGGTAATCCACCATCACATGCAGCAGGAAACGGTCGAGCTGGGCTTCCGGCAATGGGTAGGTGCCTTCCTGTTCAATCGGGTTCTGGGTGGCCATTACCATAAACAGGGGCGGCAGCGGATACGTCCGGCTGCCCACGCTCACCTGCCGTTCGGCCATGGCTTCCAGCAGCGCAGACTGTACCTTGGCCGGGGCGCGGTTGATCTCATCGGCCAGGACCAGGTTGTGAAAAATCGGGCCAGACTGGAATTCAAAGGTGCCGTGCTCCGGGCGGTAGATATCCGTGCCGGTCACGTCAGAGGGTAATAAGTCGGGGGTAAACTGAATGCGGTGAAAATCACCTTCAATCGCCTGGGCCAGGGTTTTAATGGCTTTGGTCTTGGCCAGACCGGGAGCACCTTCCACCAGCAGGTGGCCGTCGGCCAATAGTGCAATCAACAGTCGTTGGTTCAGGTGTTCCTGGCCGATGATTTGATTGTTGAGCCAGGTGTTGAGCGTTTGGATCTGCTGGTATGCCTGCATGGGTCGGAATCACCTTTCTGTTGTTCGATCATTTATTTTTCGTTGAACCGCCGCTGCATCTTTAGCCGCATCGGTCGATTCTTGCGACGCTGGGTAGACCAGCCATAGTGGTGGCAGTTCCCCAATTTTTCAACGGCTTCGCTGGCCTTCATCAGCTATTCTTAAACACAAGGTCAGCTATTCTTAAACACAAGGCCCACGCGCGATAGCACAACGGCTTTCACGCAAAATTTAATGGATTTTTTGCGGTCCCATAACCCGTGGTTGTTTTTTGATCTCACCGGGAGGTGTCTGTGGACAGACGATTAACCAACACGCAAGATTTCACCAGCTTTTTTCAGGAATTGCGCGAATACGCCGCACAACAATTATCACCAGCGGAAGAGCAAGCGTTCTTTGACTTCGCGGAACAATTTTTTGATCGCTATCCGTTGGAAGAACTCGCCGATCGCCACCTCAGCGATGTCTTCGGCGCAGTTTTCCAGTACTGGCGATTTTTACAGCAGTATGATCGAAGGGCGCCGAAGATTCGCGCATTTAATCCCGATCTTGAAGAAGATGGTTGGGTGTGTCCTTACACCGTATTAGTGGTGTTGCAACGCGACATGCCGTTTCTGGTCGACTCTATCCGCATTGAACTCAATCGACGCAATATCGCCATTCACGGCATTAAAAGCACCGTGGTTGCCGTTGCGCGCGATGCACATCATCAGCTACAGAGGCTCGTGCACCGCTCGCTGGCCGAAGACAATCAGCTGGAAAAAGAAGCCCTGATCGTGCTGGAAATCAGCTTGCGCACAGAAGAACAAACCCTGCACGATCTGGTGACCGGTATTGATTCTGTGTTGGCGGAAGTAGATGTCGTGGTGGCGGACTATCAGCCATTGGTTGAGCGCGCGCTGGACGCGGAAGAAAACCTTAATCTGGTACGCGATGCGGTTTCAGCCGCACAGGTGGAGGAAAGCCAGGCATTCTTGCGCTGGATCGTGGATAACCATTTCACGTTTCTCGGCTATGCGGAATATGAATTCAGCGAAGAAGAGGGCGTGAAAGTCTTGCGTGAGCGCGTGGATAAACGCCTGGGTATCTTTGGGCTTAAAGGCGGCGGCCCCCATGTGAGCGACGTAGATCATTTCAACAGCGGCATGGCGCGTTTTCATCTGGCGCCCCAGGTGCTGACCTTTTCCAAATCCGCCGTCCGTTCCCGCGTGCATCGCCAGGCTTACTCGGATTACATCGTGGTGAAACGCTTTAACGCGATGGGCGAAATGTGTGGCGAAGCACGTTTTCTCGGGCTGTACACCTCGGCGGTTTACACCATGAGTCCACGACGGATTCCGCTGATTGGCACCAAGGTGGCGAAGGTATTTGAACGCAGTGAACTTGATCCCGACAGTCACGACGGTAAAGCCTTGCAACAAATCCTCGATACGTTTCCGCGCGACGAATTATTTCTTTGCACCAGCGCCGAACTCTATGAATTGGTCACCGGTGTTGCGCGTATTAACGAGCGTTATATGGTGCGCCTGTTTATGCGCAGGGATTTATTCGGCAAGTTTGTTACCTGCCTGGTGTATGTGCCGCGCGATGTCTTTACCACGCGCCTGCGTTTGAAGATCCAGGCTTTGATTGGCGAGGCGTTAGGTTCCCAGGAATGTGAATTTACTACCTGGTTTTCTGAATCCATCCTGGCGCGGGTGCACCTGGTGTTTAAAGTCGATCCGAATCGGGCTTTGGGTTATGACCAGCAGGCGTTGCAGGCGCGCATTGTAGCGATTACCCGATCTTGGGATGACGACCTGCAGGATGCTTTGCTTGATGCGCAGGGCGAAGAAAAGGCCATGGCATTACTGCAACAATACCGTGAGGCTTTTCCTTCAGCCTATCAGGAAACCTACGATTCCCGCACAGCGGTACACGATATTGATTCCATCGCGGAGCTGCATGATGCCAAGGATATCGCGATGAGTTTTTATCAGCCTGTGGGCGCCGAGGATAATGTCTTGCGTTTCAAGATATTTCATCGGGATACGACGCTCGAATTATCCGATGTGATACCCATCCTTGAGCATATGGGCTTACGCGTCATCACGGAAAATCCCTACGATATTTGCCGGCGCGATGGCTCGGTGGTTTGGCTCCACGATTTCATGCTGTCGTACAGTTTGACTGAAAGCGTTGATGTTCACGCCGTTAAAAAAAGTTTCCAGGAAGCCTTTGCCGCCATCTGGCACAAACAGACTGACAATGATGTATTCAATCGCCTGATCCTGAGTGCGCGACTCAATTGGCGTGAGGTCATGCTGTTTCGCGCCTACGCCAGTTACATGCGTCAGACGCTATTCAATTTTACCGAGAGTTATATTGCCAATACGCTGGTTAACCAGGTGAGCGTTACGCGTAACCTGATAGCCTTGTTTAAAGCCAAATTTGATCCGCGCCTCAACGAAGGCCGTGACTCCAGCGAGCGCATTGACCGTCTGCGCAACAAAATTCTGGAAGAGCTGGACAGTGTGGCCAACCTCAACGAGGACCGTATCCTGCGTCGTTACCTGGCGATGATGGACGCGAGTTTGCGCACTAATTATTTCCAGCGCGACGCACAAGGCAGGGAAAAAGATTATCTCTCACTGAAGTTCAGTCCACGGCAGGTGCCGGATATTCCTGCACCGCGACCCCTTTATGAAATCTATGTGTTTTCACCGCGCATGGAGGGGGTACACCTGCGCGGCGGTAAGGTTGCCCGGGGCGGTTTACGTTGGTCGGATCGCATGCCGGACTACCGCACGGAAATCCTGGGGCTGGTGAAAGCCCAGCAGGTTAAAAATGCGGTGATCGTTCCCAATGGGGCCAAAGGTGGGTTTGTCTGCAAACAAATGCCGGCTGGCGCCAGCCGCGATGTCATCCAACAGGAAGGCATTACCTGCTACAAGATGTTTATTCGCGGCTTGCTGGACATTACCGATAACCTGCGCGGTGGAGAGATTATCAAGCCGGATAACGTGTTGTGTTTTGACCAGGATGATCCATACCTGGTGGTGGCGGCAGATAAGGGAACGGCAAGCTTTTCTGATATCGCAAACAGCATTTCTGCCGAATACGATTTCTGGTTGGGTGATGCGTTTGCATCCGGTGGCAGCCAGGGATACGACCACAAAGCCATGGGCATTACCGCGCGGGGTGCCTGGATTTCGGTGCAGCGTCATTTCAAGGAAAAAGGTATCAATATCCAGGAGCAGGATTTTACCGTTATCGGTATCGGCGATATGGCGGGTGATGTATTTGGTAATGGCATGCTGCTGTCACCGCATAGTCGTTTGCTGGCCGCATTTAATCATCAGCACATTTTTATCGATCCCAACCCCGATGCAAAACGCAGCTTCCGTGAACGTGAACGGTTATTTACCTTGCCGCGCTCCACCTGGATGGATTACGACAAGAAACTGATCAGTAAGGGCGGTGGTGTCTTTGCTCGCGATCTCAAATCCATCGCCATGACGCCGGAGATGAAAACAGCTTTCGCCATTGATGATGACAAGCTTACACCGAATGAATTGATTCACTCCTTGCTGAAGGCGCCGGTGGATTTACTCTGGAACGGCGGTATTGGTACCTATGTAAAATCCTCTGACGAAAGTCACGCCGAGGTTGGCGATAAAGCCAATGACAGTGTACGGGTAAACGGTAGCGAATTGCGCTGCAAGGTGGTCGGCGAGGGCGGCAATCTTGGCATGACCCAACTGGGGCGCGTGGAGTACTGTCTCAACGGCGGGGCCTGCAATACCGATTTTATTGACAACGCTGGCGGTGTGGATTGTTCGGACCACGAGGTGAATATCAAAATCCTGTTGGACGATGTGGTTGCCAAGGGAGATCTCACGCAAAAACAACGCAACCAATTGCTGATGGATATGACCGAAAATGTGGCGCAACTGGTGTTACACAATAATTATCGACAAACCCAGGCTATCAGTATTGCCCAGGCGGATGCGCTAAAACGCGGCGCGGAATATCGGCGTTTTATGACCAAACTGCAAGCCGCCGGCCGGCTTGATCGCGCACTGGAATTCCTGCCCGATGATGAAAGCCTTATCGAGCGGCAGTCCCATGGCAAAGGTTTGACGCGCCCGGAGTTGGCAATTCTGATTTCTTACGCGAAGGCGATACTCAAGGAGGATCTGGCGGAGACGGATATTGCTGATGATCCATACATCGCCGGTTTTATTGAAGGGGCATTTCCGCAAAAAATCACCCAGGATTTCAAGGAGCCTTTGTATCGCCATCGCTTACGCCGTGAAATTATCGCGACCCAGATCGCTAACGACATTGTGAATAATATGGGCATCAGTTTTGCGCAGCGTTTGATGGAATCTACCGGCGCTCACGTCGGCGAACTGGCGGTGGCTTATATTACCGCGCGCAATATTTTCCAATTGGATACCTATTGGCGAGAACTGGAGCAACTGGATTACCGGGTGCCGGCGGCACTGCAAATTGAATTGATGACCAAGATGATGCGCCGCGTTCGTCGCGCCACCCGTTGGTTTTTGCGCAATCGCCGGGATCAACTCGACCCCGGCAAAGAGGTGGAGATCTTTTCGCACGGCGTGCAGAAGATTGCCAGCCATTTACCGCAATTGTTGCGTGGGCAATCCCTGCAGGACTGGCAAGCACGTTGCGCGTACTTGCAAGAGCAAGGTTTGCCGGAAGCGCTCGCCAGGCGCGCGGCAATGCCGGGGTATTTATTTTCCGGCCTCAGTGTCGTCGATGCCGCACAGACAAACGGCACCGGTTTGTTGGCCGTGGCTGATTTATACGCGACCCTGGGTGAGTATCTGGATTTACCCTGGTTTGCCGAGCAATTATCGGACGTTAAGGTAGAAAATTATTGGCAAGCCATGGCACGGGAAAGTTTTATGGATGATCTTGAAACTCAATTGCGCACGCTGGCGACGCATTTAATTCCTGAAATTACCGATGCGGATGCCGTTGATGCGGTCGTGTCCACCTGGGGTGAGCAAAACGATGCGCACGTCAAACGGTGGACAGCGATGATTACTGAGCTGCAATCGGGCAGCCACGCTGACTTTGCTGTTTTCTCAGTCGCATTACGTGAGCTGCGTGATCTGGTTACCCCCTGAGGGCCCGCTTGCAGTGCGCTCAGGGTTCACGGCGTTGCTTCCTGATTAACCTGTAAGGTGAAGTCACCCAACTGCAGATGTTTCCAACGTGGCGTTACGGTTTTGACGGCTTGTTGCTGCAAGGCTTCAATCAATTCTTTTGCGTTATATTCCTGCTTGTCCAGTCGGCTAAGGTTGAGTTTTTCCCACACATCTCCCCGCTGGGTGAATAGCGCAACATGAGGGAAGTGTTCTGTTATATCCACCAGCACATAATCGTTGTTGCCGTCTTCATCCAGATCAACTGACATCAAGTAATAATCTTTTATGTTGCGTAAACGCCAGGGATTGTTGGTCAAATCGGCATAGATGGCATCGGCCAGTGCGCTGGGGATAGTGTGTTCGGGAAGAACGCGAATGGCTTTGAACAGTTGGTCTTTATCAATCGGGCTTGTCTTGTTTGTAGGATCGCGGTAGAGGCTGTCGATGGCAATAGCAATGGCAGGATGGCTCTCATTAACATCCTGCTTGAGTTGTTGCAAGGCATCGTAGCCCGGTCTCATTAATTCGCGACGGAAGTAATGAATGTCGAAATCTTCGGGTTTCACCTTGCCGGATTCCAGTTGCGCCAGCTGGCTGTTGACGGATATCTTGCGAAAATCCATCAGTGGTGAATTGATCAGGATCATGGTGCACAATAATAAAATCCCCATGCGCACATTAACCCAACTTAATCGATGCAGCCAGGCATCGCGTTGCTTGATGATGCCCCACAGATAACCCAGGGAAAACAGCGCGAGAAAACTCCAGACCAGAAAACCCCAACAGCGGTCGACTGTCCATCCATACTGTTGTACGCGCAAGCTCAAACCATAAAATGCAATAGCGCTATAGATTGGTAGCAGGGCAACACCGAGATAAATAAAACGGTGAATAATCAGCGGGTAAGGTCGGGTGTCGGGATCATCCTGATAAACGGCATTGAGGAAAAATAACATCAAGGCCTGCATACACAAAATCAACGCGCTGCCGCTGTTGGTTTCCCATAAAGGGTCGAGGCCGGTGAAGGGTAAGGTGATCAAAAACAGGATGGAAACCAGTGTCAGGATAACCAGCAAAAATTTCATCAGGGCTTGCTGGATACGTGTGATGGTATCGATAACCTTGTACTGGCTGCGGAAGATAATCACGCCGAAACCATGGGCTAATGACAATGCCGGGTAATAAAACCAGGGTTCTTTGAACAAGTCATCAAAGAAGTCAATCTTGATCACCTTAAACAATTCTGCCCACAGGTTGAGGATGCCCCACACGCACAGCATAAATAGCAGCGCAAGACCAACGGTTAAGAAATTCCGCCAGGAAAACCGAAACAGGTCTGCATAGTTAAAGGGATTTCCCGTGGCGCGTTGTTGGGCATACATCAGGAGTTTGAAACTGGCGATGCCCAGTGTAAAAACATAAGCCACCAGAGAGCCGGTAAAGCGCAGGTGTTCCAAAGGAATCACCTGGCTACCCATGTAATAGCCGGTGAGGCCGCACAGCAGTGTGAAGGGGGCAACCCAGCGAAGCAGGGTTCGCCCGTTGTCCGGCGTTAAGGATAACAGCAGCATCCAGGGGCCAATCACGACCATACTATAAAAGCAGAACAGCCATTGGGGATGCTGGTAAGGCCAGAAGGAAAACTCGATGGCCTGGTGCAAGATAAGTAACAGCAGGCCTTGCATGAGGGCAATGGCCAGCAATAATTTTCGCGGCAGGTTTATTTCCATAATATGATGTGTCCCGTCATTGATCTGATGTGCCTTATCCTACTGAAAACTGAACTGGTAGAGGCAACTTTTTAACAGGTGTTTATGGCTGTGCGCGATCTTATCGTCAACCTCATGATTTCCCCGGATGAATATCAGCGCTTGTACCAGGGCGCGGTGCGGGATGTTCTGGCGACCAGTGTGGATGGTCGACGGGTGCGCTTTCCCGCCATGATCCTGCGGCCGTTTGTGACGCATGTGGGAATTCGCGGGCGTTTTCGTATTCTGTTTGATGAAAACCACCGCTTCCAGGGCATTGAAAAAATCGACTAGGGCGGGTGAATCCAGTATCCTTGCGCGCAGTTTTCACCCCTTCCAATAGCCTGTAAAGACGCCTATGTACTCAACGCTCAGAAACCTCCTGTTCCGCCTTGATCCCGAAGTTTCCCATGAATTCAGCCTCGATATGCTGGGTGCCGCGGAGCGCCTGAAGTTGCTGGAGTTGTTTATCTCTGCCCCCGCGTATAACCCGGTTGAGGTGATGGGATTACGCTTCCCCAATTCGGTCGGCCTGGCGGCGGGACTCGACAAAAATGGGGATTATTTCAATGCCCTGGGCGCACTGGGGTTTGGGTTTGTCGAGATCGGCACCGTGACTCCACGCCCACAGCCGGGTAATCCCCAGCCGCGCCTGTTCCGCATTCCCGAGCGGGAGGCGATCATCAACCGGATGGGGTTCAACAACAAAGGCGTAGACCATCTGGTTGACCAGGTACGCAAGCGTCGCTACCAGGGCATCCTGGGGATTAACATCGGCAAGAACGCTACCACCCCGGTCGAAAATGCAGCGGATGATTACCTGATCGGGATGCGCAAAGTCTATGCCCATGCGGATTACATCACCGTCAATGTGTCCTCTCCCAACACCCCCGGCCTACGGGATCTGCAATTTGGTGACAGCCTCAATCGCCTGCTGGAGACCCTGAAAAAAGAACAGCTGGCGTTGCAGCAAGCCCATCAACGGTATGTCCCGGTTGCGGTGAAGATTGCGCCGGATATGGATGATATCGCTATTGCCCAGGTTGCTGCTGCCCTGACCGAACAGGGAATGGACGGGGTGATTGCGACCAACACCACCATTGGCCGCGAAGGTGTGGAAGGATGCCCCAACAGTGAAGAAGCCGGTGGCCTGAGTGGCTTGCCCGTGCGCGATAAGAGCACGCGGGTGATTGCCGGCCTGCACAGCCATGTAGGCGGCAAGTTGCCGATCATCGGTGTGGGGGGTATCTCTGATGGGCCCAGCGCGGTAGAAAAAATCAAGGCAGGCGCCAGCCTGGTGCAGATATACAGCGGGTTTATTTACCGTGGCCCGGCGGTGATTACCGACGTTGCCAACGCCATTGCGCAGATGGAAAAGTAAGGGGATTTACAGTCGGCAATCCTGCTGTTTATTCCGCTGATTTTATTGAGCTGAAAAAAATGAAGCCCGCGAGTAGCGGGCGTTTGGTCATGACCGAAGTCATGGCAGGATTGCCCGAATAGCCGTCGGGCGCGGTTGGGATTGTGTCAGTATCTGATCAAGTACTCATAGGAAGTTGTTGGATATTGCTCAGCTTTTGCACCTGAGCCATGCGATTCAAACCGTCCCATTGGTCAATGCGCGATTCGCGCCATCCATTTAACCATTGCTGTCGAGCGGTACCGCTGTCGTGTGGACACAAACTCCTTGAACGACCTTCAATACCAGCTTTATACCCTTTACTGAATGCGCGTTCTGTTTGGTCACGTTTTTGACGTTTCATCAGTTATAGCACCTCTATGTAACGGTTGTTGCGGTGGTTAGTTTTTGTTTCGCTTGTTGATGCTTCTTACCTTGTATTGCAGATGTTGGAAGTGTCCATCCGTTTTTCAACTCTCCATGGCTAGAATGTTGAATGCACGTTTGGAACGAGGAGTTACAATCACCATGACGTTATACGTCGTACACCCATGCCGTGGCGCTGATGACTGTATCCGGTTGACCTCAACCGGTTGTCATAAGTTCACGGCGGAGGGTCAGTACACCAAAAAAACTCGCGAGTTTGAACGATTTTATTTTTATAGCCAGCGGGCTCTATAGTACATAAAGCTCTAGCAAGTCGATTTGACAAATCGTGAACCCGCATGAGCACTGGGCTGCAAGCTGATGGCGCATATCTAGGCGCAACACATAGGATAACGCATGATCGAACATCAATTTTTTGCCACCTGTCCCAAGGGCATAGAAAACCTCCTGTTTAACGAATTAGCTGACCTGGGCGCGGCTGAGTTGCGCGAGACTATCGCCGGCGTTTACTTTCATGCGTCACAGGAAACTGCTTATCGCATCTGTTTGTGGAGCCGCCTGGCCAATAAAATTTTGCTGCCCTTGGCCAACTTCAGCGTGACCAGCCAGGAAGACCTGTATCACGGCGTGCGCGAATTGCCCTGGCAGGAGCATCTAAATCCGACCGGCTCATTGCTGGTGGATTTTACCGGCACCAATGATGCTATTCGCAATACCCAATTCGGCGCGGTAAAAGTGAAAGATGCTATCGTCGACTGCTTGCGGGATTTCAGCGGCGAGCGTCCGTCGGTGGCAAAACGTGATCCGGATTTGCGCGTGAACGCGCGGCTCGCAAAAGATAAAGTCGTGATCAGTATTGATTTGTCGGGCGAAAGTTTGCATCGACGCGGTTATCGGATCAAGCAGGGCAATGCGCCGTTAAAAGAAAATCTTGCCGCTGGTATTTTGTTGCGCGCCGGTTGGCCTGCGGTGGCGGCAGAAGGCGGTGCCTTGCTCGATCCCATGTGTGGTTCAGGCACGTTGTTAATTGAAGCGGCAATGATGGCCGCTGATATCGCACCGGGTTTGGGCCGCGCCAGTTTTGGTTTTGAACGCTGGTTGAATCACCGCAATGATATGTGGTTGAGCTTGCGCGAAGAAGCCTTTGAACGTCGACGCGTTGGCCTGGCAAAAAATTTACCGGAAATTCGCGGTTATGATGCCGATCTTAAAGTGATTCGCGCCGCCGAAGAAAATATTGTCAGTGCAGAACTGGATCACTGGTTGCGTGTCAGTCGCAAAGAGCTGGCGGAGTTTAAAAAACCGACCCATGCGCCCATGGATTATGGTCTGGTCATTTGTAATCCGCCTTACGGTGAGCGTTTGGGAGAAATTGAATCCTTGAAGCTCTTGTACGCCCACCTGGGTGAGCGGTTGCGCAATGAATTTCAGGGGTGGCGGGCCGCCATCTTTACCGGCAATCCGGATTTGGGTAAGCAAATGGGATTGCGCGCCGAAAAAAAATACAAACTCTTTAACGGAACCATCGCCAGCGAAGTTTTACTATTTAATATTGATCGCGAGGCTTTCGTGCAAAGCCGTGTGGAGCAGGACGGGCGTTTCAGCAAGGATGACCGCGAACGGCAAATGGCTGAGGAGAAGGTCAAGGTCGAGGATAAAGCAGCGCAAGCGGCTGCCTTGACTAACGGTGCGCAGATGCTGGCCAATCGCCTGCAAAAAAACCTGAAACAGCTGGATAAATGGGCGCGCAAAAACCATATCAGCTGTTATCGCTTGTACGATGCCGATATGCCGGAATACGCCGCGGCCATTGATATTTATCGCGGTGTCCCGCAGGACGGGCGCAATGAGCAGACCTACGTGCATGTGCAGGAATACGCTGCGCCGAAATCTGTTGATGAAGACCGGGCGGCCCAACGTTTTGCAGAGATCGAAATGGCCGTGCCCTTTGCGCTGGATGTGCCAATCAAAAATATCAGTTACAAGCAGCGCCGCCGCAACAAAGGCAGTGCCCAATATGAAAAGCTCAGTGATCGTCCGACCGGTGATTTGATCACGGTTGTTGAGGGGCAATCGCGCCTGCATATTAATTTGTGGCAATATCTGGACTCGGGATTATTTCTCGATCATCGCCCGGTGCGTGACCGTATTGCACAAATCGTAAAAGACAAACGTTTTCTTAATTTATTCTGTTATACCGCAACCGCCAGCGTGCGTGCGGCTATGGCGGGCGCGCGCTTTACCGTCAGTGTGGATATGTCCAACACCTATCTGAACTGGGCGCGTAAAAATTTCGCACTGAACGGTTTAAGCGAGTCGCGCAATCGGTTGGAGCAGGCAGATTGTTTAAAGTGGCTGGAAGAGAATACCCAACAGTTTGACGTGATCCTGTTAGATCCGCCGAGCTTTTCCAATTCCAAACGCATGGAAGATGTGCTGGATATCCAGGCTGATCATGTGACCATGATTCATCACGTCATGCGCGCACTGGCGGAAGATGGCACCTTGATATTCTCGAATAACCTGCGCAGCTTTAAACTGGATTATGACGCGCTGAAGGATTACACCATCCAGGATATCAGCGCGCAGACGATTGATCAGGATTTTCAGCGCAATGCAAAGATTCATCAATGCTGGTTAATCAAACACTGATTCTCGTTTTCCTGTCCTGGCAACATGCAGTGAACAACGGGCGCAGCGAACAACAGGCAATAATGTTATGAAAATAATGACGCAGGATGTGTTACAGCATGTAGTTAAAAAAACGGCCCACTATTCGCTGCTCGGTATGGCGCTGCTGGCCGGGCAATCTTCGGCGCAGTCATTTTGTTTTGCTTCTGCGGGCAGCTATTACGAGCAGGTTTATTGCGAATTACAGGCCAGGGGTGAGGCAAAAACCCTGCCGCCGTTTTACCAATTCAAACGTAACGATGCGACAACCCAGGCACTTTTATTGAAACGACCGGCAGCGCGGATTGGTATCGACTTACCCATGCCCAAACCCGCGGCCAAAAAAATGACCGCAAAAGCTGTACCGCAGCAGGAACGAAAACTGCCGGCTCCTGCTGTGCAAAAACCGCAGCCTGGAACATCACCATCACCATCGCCAGCCCCGAAAACCCCCACATCATCTGCGTGCCAACTCAACGGCAACGCCATGCGCTGTGGCGATCAACAATTTACCTTGATGGGTAATCGCCGCAACCAGCGTCTGGCGGAAGGTGTGCTGGAAGCTGAGAATAAAATGGCCTTACCGGTCTATCACGGCAGTACCTCCGATCAAGCCGCCATT
>CAMLOU010000115.1 GCA_946481735.1 uncultured Cellvibrio sp. | reverse complement strand
CACCCCAATCGTAAACTTGATCCATTACAAGCTGAGTTCCTGAAGATGGTGCTTTCCAAGCAGGGTCAGGAAGTGGTAGTGCGGGATGGTTACATCCCCTTGCCGGCGGCCGTATCTGCCAAGGCAATGAAAGACCTGCAACTGTGATTCCCGATCCGGTTCATGGTTGAACGAAACCGCTGGCATATGCCGGCGGTTTTTGTTTTTGGGTGATAAGGCGGTCACCACTGGCAATTAAATTGAAACATTTTTGTAGTATTACGCTTTTGTAACAAAAGTGTCATTTTCGGTTGTTAGGATTCCCACGCCATCAGACAGGCGCCCAGAAATTTTCTTGCCCGGGACTTTTTGATCATGTCAGAGCTACTCTCCACCGCAGAGCAGGCCCCCACCAGCCTGATGCCAGATGCACAACAACGGGCACGTTTGCGTAAAGTTCGCAATATTCGCGATGCTGTGTCGCGTTACGGTGTCGCCGCTGCCGGTATGGCAGTTGTCGGTGCATTAGGACTTATTTTCCTCTATCTGTTTTCTGAAGTTTTCCCCCTACTGCGCAGCAGTTCGGTGGATGTCACTAAAAACTACACCTCATCCGCGTCTACCCCAGCAGATCGAACTGCCCATTTGATTTTGGAACGTTACGAAGAAATCGGAGCCAGTTTTAATCAGCAGGGCAGCGTCAATTTTTTCCGGGCCGATGACGGTGCGGTGATCCTGACCGAAACCATGCCGGTGCCGGAACAGGCAGAGCTCACGGCTATCGGAACCGGTACTGCAGCCGACGGTTTGGTTGTGTACGGTTTTTCCAATGGCCAGATTGGTGTTGCGAAGCCGGAATACGCACTGAGTTATCCGAACGATAAGCGCCTGGTGACCCCCAGCCTGGGATACCCTTTGGGGGAACAACCGATAGTGCTGGACGAGCAGGGTGCTGCGTTACGCCAGATCGCGATTCAACAAGGTTCAAACGCGGTATACGTCGCGGCAGTGACCGAAGATAAAAGATTATTGCTGGGCGTCTTTTCCGCACGCACAAACATTCTGGGTGTGACACGGGTGACGCAAAATATCTATCCGCTTCCCGCGTTGCCAGAGGGGGCATCAGCAACGGCGATTCAGGTAGACAGTACTGGTCAGCATCTGATTGTTGCCGATGACCGGGCCAATCTCTATCTGTTTGATATCTCCAAGCCAAGCAAGGCCCAACTCGGCGAAACAGTACCGACTGAACGAGGCCAGGTCACTGCAATGCAGTTTTTGATCGGTACCGGCTCTCTCGCTATAGGCACAGATACCGGTCATGTCAGTCAGTGGTTTTTGGTGCGCGATGCGGACAACCTCTATCACCTGAAACCCGTACGGGATTTTGAATCGCTTCCTGGCAAGATCACGACGATTGCACCTGAACATAATCGTCGCGGTTTCTGGGTAGGTGATGACCGGGGAACGGTGGGCGCTTACTACGGAACATCATCCCGTACTTTGCTGGTTGAGCCACTTGCCGATAGCGCCATCCAGCACCTGGCGATTTCTCCCATCAATAGCCGTCTGCTGGCCATGGATGACAAGCAACAGGTGTTGGTTGCGGATGTCTGGAACAAACACCCGGAGATCTCCTTCAGCTCCTTGTGGCAAAAAGTCTGGTACGAAGGTCGCTCGGAGCCCGAATATATTTGGCAGGCCTCTTCTGGCAGCGATGAATCGGAAGCCAAGATGAGCCTGGTTCCTCTTTCGATAGGGACTATCAAGGCCGCCATATTTGCCATGTTATTTGCGATCCCGTTGGGCATTATGGGCGCGATCTACAGCGCCTATTTCATGACCCCGAAGTTGCGTGGCTACGTCAAACCGACCATTGAAATAATGGAAGCCCTGCCTACCGTTATTTTAGGTTTCCTTGCCGGTTTATGGCTCGCGCCCTTTATTGAAAATCACCTCCCGGCCACCTTCAGTATTCTTATCCTGATGCCCCTCATGATGCTGATCGTGGCATTTATCTGGAGCCGTTTACCGGCGGCTATTCGTACCTGGGTCCCGGACGGATGGGAAGCAGTTATTCTGGTTATTCCGATACTGCTGACCGGTTGGGCCTGCGTGGCGGCGAGCCCTCATGTAGAGGTGCTGCTATTCAACGGCAGCATGCGTCAATGGTTTACCGACAACGGCATTACCTACGATCAACGCAATGCGATGGTGGTGGGGATTGCAATGGGTTTTGCGGTTATTCCAACCATCTTTTCCATCGCGGAAGATGCCTTATTTAATGTGCCGCGCCACTTGACCCAAGGTTCATTGGCCTTGGGCGCCACGCGCTGGCAAACCATGGTGGGTGTTGTTCTGCCCACGGCCAGCCCCGGTATTTTCTCGGCGGTGATGATGGGTTTCGGCCGCGCCGTGGGTGAAACCATGATTGTATTAATGGCCACGGGTAATAGCCCTATCGTCAACTTCAATATCTTCGAAGGTATGCGTACCCTGTCGGCCAATATTGCGGTGGAGTTGCCCGAAACCGCCGTCGGCAGCAGCCATTTCCGGGTGCTGTTCCTTGCTGCCCTGGCCCTGCTTGCACTGACATTCATTGTGAACACCCTTGCTGAAATTGTGCGTCAGCGTTTGCGTAAACGTTACAGCAGCCTGTGATGCCTGGAGAGATGACTATGAAAACCAAATCAAACAGCATCACCAGTTGGTACAAAAGCGGAGCGCCCTGGATCTGGTTAAACGGCGGCGCCGTTGCGCTCTCCATGGTCATGGTGATCGGGTTGTTAGCCTTGATTGCGGTGCGCGGCTTTGGCCACTTCTGGCCGGCTGATATCCTCCATACCAGCATCGTGGATCGTGAAGGCAATCGCCATGCGGTGATGGGCGAGGCGGTGCGCAGTGAAGTGATTCCGGCCGCGGTCGCACGGGATAGCGGGTACACCGTGCCCGATAATGTGGAATTGGTAACGCGCCACCTGATCAAACAGGGCAACCGCGATGTCAGCTCGCGGGACTTTATGTGGTACCTCGAAACCGGTATGGATGAGTGGGAATATCCCGATGCGGCAATTGTGATCGAGCGTCGCGAGTGGGGTAATTACTACGGTTATCCGGTGGAAATCCATGAAGATGGCAAAACGGTCAGCCGTTATGGTGCAAATGATTTTTGGGAGCAACTGGCTGCACGAACCGAACGCAGTGTGAATCTGTTTGCTGAATTGCGACACATTGAGAAAGTCGACATCGGGCGTATCAACAGTGGACTGGAGCGTTTGCGTTTACGGGAGCGGGGTTTGCAATTGGATGGCGTCAGTGGCGAAGCCCTTGCCAAGGCGCAGGCGGAGATCGCCGAGCGGCGTGCCGAACTGGATGCACAATACCTGACGATCAAGGCCGAGCGTGATGAAATCCTCGCCCGCACCAAACGCGATCAGTTGCTGACGACCACGGCAGACGGCAAAGAAGTCGTCATACCCTTTGAAAAAATTGTGCGCATCACCCGGCCAAATGACATGGGTGTGATCGCCAAAAGCGGTCAGTACCTGGAACACTTCTGGGAGTTTTTGACCGACGAGCCGCGCGAAGCAAACACCGAGGGCGGTATTTTCCCTGCCATCTTCGGTACGGTGACCATGGTAATCGTTATGTCCATCATGGTGACGCCGTTTGGTGTGCTGGCGGCGATTTATCTGCGCGAATATGCACGTCAGGGCACAGTGCTGCGGCTGATCCGTATCTCGGTCTACAACCTCGCGGGTGTACCGTCCATTGTGTACGGTGTGTTCGGCCTGGGCTTTTTTGTGTACTTCCTCGGGGGCAACATTGATCAACTGTTCTATCCCGAATCCTTGCCCGCACCGACCTTCGGAACCCCGGGATTGTTTTGGGCTTCATTAACCCTGGCGTTGCTCACCTTGCCGGTGGTGATTGTGTCAACCGAGGAAGGTCTGGCGCGTATCCCCAGCACCATTCGTCAGGGCAGTCTGGCATTGGGTGCTACCAAAGCGGAAACCCTATGGAAAGTTGTTGTGCCCCTTGCAACTCCGGCGATGATGACCGGTTTGATCCTGGCTATCGCACGCGCAGCGGGAGAAGTCGCACCACTGATGTTGGTGGGTGTGGTGAAGTTGGCGCCGACCTTGCCGGTCGACGGCAATTATCCCTACCTGCATCTCGATCAAAAAATCATGCATCTGGGTTTCCATGTGTATGACGTTGGTTTTCAAAGCCCCAGTGTCGAAGCGGCGCGCCCGTTGGTATACGCCACGTCCCTGGTCCTGGTGATGTTGATCGTCATCCTGAATATCGCAGCCATCAAAATCCGGAATAATCTGCGTGAAAAATATCGCAGCGCGTCCGATTGATAAGCGGAGCACAATCATGCTAGAAACGCCCGAATTGGAAATTACCTCGTCGTCCACCGCTAACCAACCGGCTGAGCGGACTCGGCCTGATACCACCATTAATATGGCCAATACTCGACCTCACTCACAGGCAAACACGACTATGTCATTGACTGATGAAACCATCAAACTGGAAGTTAAAAACCTGAATTTGTACTACGACCAAAAGCGGGCATTGAATGATGTCAGCCTGGCCATTCCAGAAAAAAAGGTGACGGCTTTTATCGGTCCATCAGGTTGTGGCAAATCCACGCTGTTGCGCTGTTTCAATCGCATGAATGATCTGGTCGATAGCTGCCGCATTGAAGGCGAAATTCTAATGGGTGGAAAAAACATCTATGCTAAAGATGTGGATGTACCTGAATTACGCCGTCAGGTGGGCATGGTGTTTCAAAAGCCTAATCCGTTTCCCAAATCCATCTACGAAAATGTGGCTTACGGATTGCGTCTGCAAGGCGTTAAATCCAAGCGCATCCTCGATACCGTGGTGGAAAATTCATTGCGCGGTGCGGCATTGTGGGAAGAAGTGAAAGATCGTTTACACGATAATGCCTTCGGCTTATCCGGTGGTCAGCAGCAGCGCCTGGTCATTGCGCGCGCCATTGCAATTGAGCCGGAAGTTATTCTGCTGGATGAGCCTGCATCGGCACTGGACCCGATTTCCACATTAAAAATCGAAGAATTAATTTACGAACTGAAGAACAAATACACCATTGTTATTGTGACCCACAATATGCAACAGGCGGCGCGGGTTTCGGATTTTACAGCCTTTATGTATATGGGTGACCTGGTGGAACATGGGGCAACGGATGCGCTCTTTACCAATCCGGTGAAGAAACAAACTGAAGATTACATTACCGGTCGTTACGGTTAAGGCGGAGACACAAGATGGTTATGGACATCACCAGTCATACTCACCATATTTCCCAGCAATACAACATTGAGCTGGACGATATCAGAAAGCATTTGTCGGAGATGGGCGGCATGGCCCAGCGGCAGGTGAATGATGCTATCCAGGCGTTGATTGATGCGGATCTGGAAAAAGCAGAACAGGTTGTGCGCGGCGATAAGGGCGTCAACCAGATGGAGATTTCCATCGACGAAGAATGTGTGCGCATTCTGGCGCGTCGTCAACCGGCAGCCAGTGATTTGCGTCTGGTGATTGCGGTAACCAAAGCGATCACCGATCTTGAGCGCATCGGCGATGAAGCCAGCAAGATCGCTCGCCAGGCCATCGCCTTGAATCGCGATGGTGTGGCGCCGCGCGGTTATGTGGAAGTGCGTCATATTGGCGGCCATGTATCGCGGATGTTGCAGGACGCACTGGATTCTTTCGCACGGCTGGATATGGACATGGCGCTGCACGTTGTGCAGACCGACAAGGTGGTCGATATGGAATACGGCACCGCCATGCGCGAGATGATCACGTTTATGATCGAAGATCCGCGCAGTATTACGCGCGTATTAAACATCATGTGGTCACTGCGCGCGCTGGAGCGCATCGGCGACCACGCGCGTAACCTGGCACAATACGTCATCTACCTGATCAAGGGGCAGGACGTTCGCCACACCAGCCTGGATGACATCGCCGAACAAATCCAGGACTCTGAATAAGCCGTGTGATTTTGCGTGATCGGATCGGGTGAATCCCCGGTCCGGTCCATCCATCTCTGTTATAACTTTTTCCACTCCTGTGACCTTGAACAAGGCGCCAAGCTTGCCTTGCTGTCGTTTAGCTCTTCATAATGTGGTCGTTTTTTCCTCGATCATGTAGCTATCCTTTGGCTACTACCTGCGGATATAATGCACATACATAATATTAATAGGCTAAATGACCATGTTAGATGCCGGGCGTAATCTTACTTACCAACTGACCCACCAATTAGGCGCTGCCATTATTCAGGGGCAATACGCTGTCGATAAAACCTTTCCCACGGAAGCCGAGTTATCCCAGCAATTTAATATCAGTCGCAGCGTCACCCGTGAAGCGGTAAAAATGCTGACCGCCAAAGGGCTTATCGCATCCCGCCCGCGTCAGGGCATCCGGGTAATGCCCAGCACCCACTGGAATATGTTTGATCCCGATGTGTTGGCCTGGACGCTGAACTCCCGACCCTCGCTGGAACTCCTGAAAGAGTTCACCCAGTTGCGCCTGGCGATTGAGCCGGAAGCGGCTGCCCTGGCCGCAGAGAATTGCCAGGATGAAGACCGGATTAAACCCATAGGCATTGCCCTGGCGCGTATGAAAAGTGCCGATGAAGGCAAAGATGATCCCCTGGAAGCGGATATCGATTTCCACTGTTCGATCCTCGCCGCCAGCAACAACCGGTTTTTCTTCCAATTGCGCGATTTCATCCAGGTCGCCCTGCGGGTAAGTATTGCGAGCACCAATCAATTAAAGGGGGTGCTCAATGCCAACTACGACGATCACAAGAAGATCTACGACGCGATCTGCGCGGGCAAACCCGACGCGGCTAACGCTGCAGTCCGCTCACTGCTGGTAGAGGCCCAGCAGTTGATCAACAACTCTATCAGTAGCCGTAAATCCTGAGGTACCTCACGTTTCCGCCGTAAAGACAGGGCCTTGGTCAGGGAATCACTTACCTTGAACCCGCGCCCTGAATTCTGGCAGGATGCGCTCCCTTTGTCGGAAGGACTCGCGCAGCACCCGAAGTGCCTGTGGTAAAGTCGTGCCGGTCCGCTATGCTCCCCTGCGGTGCACGGGAGCCTGGAAGATGATTGTCGGGGATATAAATGATGCACAGGGGAACATAGGTAAAATGGCGCCAGTCTCACAGGACACAGCGCCGGGGTTAACCGGTTCCTCCACTGGATTGAAACCCCGGTTTCAGCCAAGCCAGCGGCGACTGAACGTCGCGGGAGTTTAATGACATGTACAGCTATTCGACCCATCAGGGCTATACGCGCTATGCCAGCCTGGCATCGCGCAGGGTATTTATTACCGGTGGTGCCAGCGGTATAGGTGCCAGTCTGGTGGAAGCCTTTGCCGTACAGGATGCCGCGGTAGCCTTCGTGGATATTGATCAGCAAGCCGCCGATACACTGTGTGATGAGATCGAGGCAAAGGGGCTCAAGCGCCCTTGGTTTATGCGATGTGATGTCAGTGATATTGCAGCACTCCGTTCCAGTATTGCCGCAGTGCAACAGGCACTCGGGGACATAACCGTTCTGATTAACAACGCGGCTGATGACCAGCGTTACGACGTGCGTACGCTGACAGAGCAGCAGTGGCTGGACGGCCTGGCGGTAAACCTGCACCCGGCGTTTTTTGCGGCACAAGCTGTGCAGCCCATGATGATTGCCCAAGGTGGCGGGGCGATCCTGAATATCAGTTCAATCAATACCCAGTTCGGTCCGCCGAACCTGGCCAGTTATATCACCGCCAAAGCCGGTATGTTGGGTATCACCAAAGCGCTGGCCACGGATTTTGGCGGAGATAATATTCGCGTGAATTCGATCTTGCCCGGCTGGGTCGCAACACCCAAACAACTGGAAAAATGGTTGACGCCGGAGCAGGAACACGAATGGATGAAGCGGGTATGCCTGAAAAAGCGCCTCGGCGCGCACGACGTTGCCAAGATGGCGTTGTTTCTCGCTTCAGATGATGCCGCGATGATCACCTCCCAGCAATTTGTGGTTGATGGCGGCCGCGCGTAAAAAAATTATAAGAAAGGATGCACCAGCATCCGAGCAATAACGAGGCAAGGGAAATAAAAAATACACAGTGATGTCAACAAACAACTAACGAGGAAAAGACGTGAATCTGAATTCGCTTGATATGGCGGTGTTTTGCCTTTACGGCATCGCACTGGTTTTTATTGCCTGGTGGGTATCCCGCGAAAAAGCCGGTCATCAAAAAAACGCCGAAGATTATTTTCTTGCCGGTAAGTCTCTCCCTTGGTGGGCAATCGGTGCCTCGCTGATTGCGGCCAATATTTCTGCTGAACAAATTATCGGTATGTCCGGCTCGGGATTTGCCATCGGTATGGCAATCGCTTCCTATGAGTGGATGGCCGCGATTACCCTGATTATTGTCGGCAAATATTTCCTGCCAATCTTCCTTGCTAAAGGCATCTATACCATGCCGCAATTCCTGGAAGATCGTTATGATCATCGCGTGCGCATTATTATGGCGGTGTTTTGGCTTGGTGTTTATATCCTGGTCAACCTAACCTCCATTCTCTGGCTGGGCGCCTTGGCTATTAATGCGATTACCGGTTTTGATATGGTTTATGGGCTCATTTTTCTGGCAGTCTTCTCAATTGGCTACTCTATTTACGGTGGCATGAAAGCGGTTGCCCTGACCGATATTATCCAGGTGGTGTTGTTAGTATTCGGTGGATTTTTAGTGTCCTATCTTGCTCTGGATAGAATCGCAGAGGGTAACGGAGCGTGGCAAGGTTTCTCGATGTTACTCGCTGAGATGCCTGAAAAATTTGACATGATTCTGGATGAGTCCAACCCCAACTATGTGAGTTTACCCGGACTGTCTGTGCTGCTCGGCGGAATGTGGGTGATGAATTTCTCTTACTGGGGCTTCAACCAATACATTACCCAACGTGCATTGGCGGCGAAAAGTCTTGCGGAGGCGCAGAAAGGGATCGCATTTGCGGCATACCTGAAATTGCTCATGCCGATTATTGTAGTTGTTCCAGGCATTGCTGCAGCTATGTTGGCCCCTGATCTTTCCAAACCTGACCAGGCGTATCCGGAAATGATGAAGCTTGTTCCGCATGGATTGCTTGGCATTACATTCGCAGCATTGGTCGCCGCTATTGCTTCATCTCTGGGTTCCATGACGAACAGTATTTCTACTATTTTCACCATGGATATCTATAAGCAAATGATTAATCCGAATGCCTCCGATAAGAAAACGGTTCTGATTGGTCGCTCGGTTGCGCTGCTTTCCATGATTATCGCTGTCGTTGTTGCCAAGCCATTGTTGGGCAATCTGGATCAAGCATTTCAATATATCCAGGAGTTTACCGGCTTTTTTACGCCGGGAATTGTCGTGATATTCCTGTTAGGTTTCTTTTGGAAAAAAGCAACTGCATCATCAGCGTTAGCAGCGGCGCTCGGATCGTTTATTCTCTCTACCTTATTTTATTTTCTTTGGCCTCAGCTACCTTTTATGGATCGTGTTGGTCTTGTCTTTATTCTATGTGCGGTACTGGCCATCGCCATCAGCTTGCTTACCGATGGTAAGGACCAGGAAAAAGCTGTTGATCTGCAGGGTATAGAATTTAAAACCAAAACATCTTTCAATATTGCAACTGTGGGCGTAATCATGATTCTCATCGCCCTTTATGTTGCCTGGTGGTAATCCCATACGCCCCTTTCGAGGGGCGTTTCTGTGGTACTTTTAATATTCTGGTAATTCATGTCCCGGTTTCAGCTGCTCGATACAATCGTTTGCGAAAATATTCTCGGTGAGGGTGTGCAATGGAATCAGCACGACCAAAGTGTCTGGTGGACGGACATTCATGCCGCTAAATTGTATCGCTACGCTCCTGCTGAAAAAAAACTGGATGAGTGGATGACACCGGAGCCGGTGGGTAGTTTTGCGTTTGTTGAAGGTGATTCACGGTTGTTGCTCGCGCTTGCGTCCGGGTTTGCATGGTTTGATTTGGATTCCCGTCGTTGTGATTGGATCGCCCGGCCCGAGCTTGCATTACCCGGCAATCGTTTCAACGATGGCAGGGTAGACCGTCAAGGGCGATTCTGGGCGGGTACCACCGTGGAACAGCAACTATCGGATGGTCAAGCCGCCGCGCTTTATTGTCTTGACCGGCAGCAAGGCGTGACCCGACACCTGGAGGGTTTGCGCATTTCCAATGCCCTGTGCTGGAGCCCGGATGCGCGCAAGCTGTATCACGCTGATTCACCGAATTACCAGATAGATGTCTATGATTTTGATGCGCAGCAGGGCCAGCTCAGCAATAAAAAAATCTTTGCAAAAGTGCCGCCCGGTATTGAACCGGATGGTGCTTGTGTTGATGCCGAAGGTTACCTGTGGAATGCGCAATGGGGTGGTGGTCGCGTTGTGCGTTATTCACCGGCGGGGGAGGTTGACCGCATCCTGAATTTGCCGATTACGCAGCCAACCTGCGTGGCATTTGGTGGCCCTGAGATGAACTGGCTTTTTATCACCAGCGCGCGCAAAGGGCTCAGCAGCTCACAGTTGTCTGTCCAGCCGCACGCCGGCGCCTTATTTATTTACCAGACTGATGTGTGCGGATTGCCAGAAGCCTGGTATCGGCCCGAGTGAGTTCTGGTCCCTTGTAATATTCGGCCTGGCAGGGTAGTGTTTCCGGCGAAAACCCTGCTAACCGACAAGACCTTGGAGAAGCGTGTTATGGAATCCACTGTGCTGAATACGGATTATCCGGAGTCGGACAAAATTGTATTGGAACTTTACTATCACGGCTTTCCGGTGATGGTTTCTCCCGAAGAGACACCCTTCGAAATCGGACGCAACGACACCAGTGCCGGCTTGTCAGTCAGTTCTGAATTTGCATCGCGCAAACACTGTGCTGTCGAGTTTCATGGTGGCAAATTTATGTTGCGTGATTTCAGCCGCAACGGCACCTTTATTCAACTGTCCCTGTCACAAAGTTTTCGCATCCAGAATGAGTCCACCCCATTAATCGGCAACGGCTGCTTTAAGTTGGGCGCTGCGATCAACAGCGATGGTGATGATGGCGAGCGCATTCTCTTTAAAATTAAAACCCGCGCCGCACGCGCGCCAAGTACGTGATACCAGCACCTTCCGACATCGATCAGGTGTCGTGTTATGAACCCTGATGTTTTTCTCGCCGACTATGCCAACCCCCGGCACGCGCGCGATATTGTGGCACTGCTTGATCACTACGCGCGTGACCCGATGGGCGGTGGCAAGCCACTGGATGACGCGGTAGCGCAATGCATTGTGGAAAAACTTGCCGAACGATCCTTTGCATTCACTGTGTTGTGTTATGTGGATGATCGGGCAGTGGGCCTGGTGAATTGTTTTGAAGGTTTCTCTACCTTTAAGGCGCGCCCCTTAATCAATATCCACGATATTGTTGTGCGGCAGGATTATCGCGGTCGCCACATCAGTCAGGCCATGCTCACCTACGTTGAACGTATCGCGCAGCAAAAAGATTGCTGCAAAATCACGCTCGAAGTATTGGAAGGCAACACCGCCGCACAAGCAGCGTATAAAAAATTCGGCTTCGCCGGCTATGAACTGGACCCGCAAATGGGTAACGCATTGTTTTGGCAAAAATGGCTGTAGCCGGTTTTACACCAAGCCTGACCACTGCAACAACCACAATCCCGCTGTTACGCTGATCATCGCCATTAACGTCGTTTGCACGATGATATTCGCTGCCAGTTTTCCATTACCGCCCATGGCTTGCACCATCACAAAACTGACAGTGGCTGATGGCGAGGCGGCGAGTAAAAAAATAATGGCAAGACTTTCTCCGCGTGTTCCCAAACCGATGGCGATAGCGCAGGCGAGTAAAGGCGAAAGAATTAATTTCCACAGGGTCGCCGTAAAAGCGGCCTGATCAATACGCCGCAATTGTTTCAAATCCAGCGCACCACCGATACAGATTAATGCAAGCGGCAAGACCATTTGACCAAGGTAATTGGCACTGTCGAGGATCACACGCGGCAAGCCGACACCGAGGCCATTGAACGCAAAGCCTGCCACAATTGCCAGAATTAACGGATTGCGCAGGATGCCGCGCCAGGTCTTGTGCCAGGTTTTTCCGTTGCCTTGATTGAGGCTGCGATTCAGGGTGTAAACCGATAACAAGTTGTACAGCACGACGGTCATGGCCACGGGTAGCGCCGCAATGGCCAGGCCTTGCTCGCCGTAAGCGTTGGCACAAAATGCCAGGCCGGTGATAACCAGGTTGCCGCGAAACGCTCCCTGGACAAACACTCCTTCATCGCGTGTTTGCTGCACGTGCCAGCGCGCGGTCACTTGCGTTAAGGTAAAGACGGTCAGTGTCATCAGACACATGGCCAGCAATAAATTCATATCAGCCAACCGAGAGAAATCGGTGGTTGCACTGCTGGTGAATAGCAGCGTGGGCAGGCCCAGGTTAAACACCAGTTTGGATGCGGTATCGATAAACTCTTCGGTGATCATCCGCAGGCGCTTTAACGCCATGCCGATCAGTACCATAAGAAAAATCGGTGCCGTGACGGAAAAGGCGAAACTGAATGTGTTAATAGCCGATGCGTCTGACACTGTTCCTCCAATGGATGGGTGAGTTCAATAGGTTCAGCTTACGCTGGTCACTATCTGCCACTATAATCAAATCTTGTCTCTGTGACAGATAATCTGTAACGGCTGTTCATGTCTAACAGGTGGAGTATGCACCCTCCGGTTTTTGAGCCTTCGGCGGACATCTTTATCGGTAACCTCGGGCATCTGGGGTTTCAACGATTCATGCCGCATGTCGCACTGCGTCCCTGGGTGCAGTGCTATTGGGCAATACAGTCCCGCCTTACGGCGCAAGGTTCTACCGAAACCCTGTATCCGGACGGCGGCACCAATATCAATTTTTACTTTACGCCGGATCAGGAACCCCGCCTTTCTTTTTACACCCGACAGATCGTTAACCGGGTTCACCTCAGTGGTGAACAGAATTGTCTGGGTATTCGTTTTCGTCCCGGCGGTGTTGCGCAGTTGTTGGGCATATCGATGCCGGAATGGATAGGCAGAGAATTTTCTGCTATCGATCTCGGATTCCATCCGCTACACGAATTGCAAAAGCGCCTCGGTGAATTGTCCACAACGCAGCAGCGCATAACGCTTGTTGAACAATGGCTGCTGGCCCGAATGGAACAATGTTCAGCGCAGCCGGGCATACTGCAATACCTGTTACCTAAATTGATATATGGCGCTGATTCAATAGAAACTGTGTGTGAGCAGATCGCCATGAGCCGTCGCAAACTGGAACGCAAGTTTCATGAAGAGGTTGGGCTGTCACCGGGGCAGATCAAACAGTTTGGTCGCATCAAGCTGGCGCGCAAGCTTATCAGTGATCAACCGCATGTCCCCCTGGTGGACGTTGCGCATCATGTCGGCTTTTATGACCAGGCCCATTTTATTCGCCAATTTCAAAAGTTAACGGGCCTGACCCCAGGCCAGTACCGCAAGAAAAAGTTGTCGCAAAAGTACAATCCTCGCTGAGCTGCCACGGTCATCATGACGTCTCTACCCAATCAAGGAGACTGTCATGAAAGAACGTTTAACCCCTGCTCGTGTTTACGAATTACAACCGGCTCTGTTGAAATCCCTCGCGGTATTTGACCAGGCAGTTCGCAGCGGTCTGGAGCCCAAGCTTTTGCATCTGGTAAAAATACGCACCTCGCAGATCAATGGCTGTGCATTTTGCCAACACATGCACGCCGCCGAAGCACGCCACGATGACGAACAACAAGAGCGTTTGGATGTCGTTGCTTCATGGGCAGAAGTTGGTGTGTTTTCGGAACGGGAGCAAGCAGCGTTGCGCTGGGCTGAAACACTGGCACGTTTGTCACAACACGCTGTTCACGATGAAGATTATGAGGCGGTAGCGGCGCACTTTAACGAGCAAGAGTTGGTGAATCTGACAGGTATGATTATGGCGATTAATGCCTGGAATCGCTTGGCGATCGGTTTTCGTTTTCAGCCGAAGTTTAAAGCGCTTTAGT
>CAMLOU010000114.1 GCA_946481735.1 uncultured Cellvibrio sp. | reverse complement strand
TCTTTTACCGAATCATCTGTATCCTCAGCTGCTTCATCAGCAGCCGCTTCATCGCTAATGTCTTCATCAGAAGCATCTTCGTAATCGCCCACCAGGACGCCGAAATGATCCAGCAGTGGATCGCTACCCTCAGCACCTACAAACGGGTTATGGGTGCTGGTAATTACGGTGCCGCCCTGTTCAACCCAGCCGAGCAGGTTGTCGAGCCGTTGGCCGCGCAGCATCTTGTGCGCATTGAGCAGCACCAGGGTATCGCGTGGTCCCAGCCGCTCACCTTGCCAGGCCAGATTATCGAGCAGGCCAAAGCTGCGCAGGCTCTGGCTTTCAATGCCGTGTTGCGCGAGGAATTGTTTGATGGCGAGAAAGTCGTCTTTCTGGGCTTCGCGTGAATAACCCAGGTCGATTTCTTCTTCCTTCCAGGTGATATAGCGGCTGGCCCAGAAGAGCAGGCCGATGCTCACCGCAATGATCGCCAGTATAAGTAGTTTGTTCGTGGAGATCCGGCTAGCCATGGGCCGCTTCTCCCGTCACATCGGCCGGGCGCCATAGCGGGTTCCACTGGCGACAGAGCTGCTCGGCGGTAGCATCGTCAACCGGTATATGGCCGTAGGCCAAGCGCTGCCAGATATGGGTTAATTGGCCAAAGTAGGCGATCGCGGCTTCGGCGGCCGGGGTATGTTGAGCATAGTCACGCGCCAGTTGCAGGCACTCGCGCTCGGTGTGACCATCCTCGATATCCAATCCGGCGTCGAGCAGGCGAATCAGGCAGGCGCGGTAGAGCAGGGCCAGTGCCGCCCGTTGTTCACCCTGATTCCAGAGCTCCTGAGCTTTGGCACCGACATCGGGGGGTAAGGATTCACGGCTCAGGTCCAGTCCAAAGAGGGTGACCGGACGCGCCCGGCGGGCCGTTTCCGGAGCCTGTTGCGGCAAGTAGGCGGCGAGCCAGTGGCGGTAGCGAAATACCACCCAGACAATCAGGCTGATTACCCCCGCCCACAACAGCAGCTCCAGCCAACTGGCCAGGCGCAGGGCCTCAACAAAACCGCTCAGGATATCCAGCAACCAGTCCCATTCGCCTTCCCGGTCTTTCTTCTCTTCGTCGTCCTGATTCAGAAAACTGGGGTAGCGTAAGACTTCTTTCTGGTGAAAATCCTCGCCGGCCATGATGGCTTCAATCGCGGCTTTTGCCGATTGGCGATCCAACGAGGTGGGCGCAGTTTCCAACGCAGCCGGCGCACCAGCCATGGCCTCGTCCGCCTGGGGTTCAGCCCAGGGCATCAGCCCGATCAAGACAGCGAGTATTAGGCTGACGACCGAGTGGCTGTGCGATTGCACGCGGCGTTTGTTGACGATGCGCTGGAAGGCAATATCAATATCCCAGGCTTCCAGTTTGATGCGGCGATTGAGATAAAGGGAAAAACCGCAGGCGACATAAAAGGGTGCCACCAGGGTAATCGCGAGATAGCCGCAGGCGTTGGTGAGGTAGACAAACCAGACGGCTTCTTCGCTGGTGAACAGGGACATCAGATCGATATCAACTTCGCTGGGTACAAAGGCATAAAGCAGTATCAGCATGCCCAGGCTCAGGAAACTCTCGACATGAACGCCGATGATGGTCAACCAGGCGGCGGGGTTGGAGTCTTCGCGGTGGAGGATACCCAGGCGTTGCTTGCGCCGCTCCCCCTTCAGGCCCTCCAACTGGATGACGGGTAGATCCAGTGAACGGGTAAAACTCAGGCGCCGCCAGGTGAGGCTCAAAAAAGCTTGTCGGGCCGCTTGGGCAGGAAAGGCTTTAAGGGTGCTGCGCGTATCGGGCAAGTCACCGAACACGGCCTGGCTGAGGATATGCAGTAAAGGCCGCTCGAACAGGGGTTTGAGCCACCAGATGATCACAGTGCTTAACCATAACCAATCCTGGGGCAACAGGTTCAGCAGCAAAAACAGCGGCAAGGTCAGTACCAGCCAGACCTGGGTCATGGGCCACCACCAGCGGCGGGCCATCAGCAGACCCAGGTCCACCGCTTCCCAGGCGCGACGCGGGCGAATCTCGATAGTGACCTGGTCCAGATTCATGGCAAATCCGCCTTGCCCTGACGACCGCTCAGGCATAAGTAAGCGATTACTACCACCCAAAGTGCTGCACCGACGAGGTATTTCTGCCAGGCCACCAGGATGTTATTCGATGACCAGAACGCCTCAATAAATGCCGCAATCACCAGCATGATGATCACCCCGTACACCAGGCGAATCGCAATCCGACCCGCCTGTTTTAATGCTTCCAGACGGGTGCGGTTGCCGGGGTTGAGCAGGTGGTAACCCAGTTTTAACCCCGCCGCACCGGAGATCACGATGGCGGTGAGTTCGAAACTGCCGTGGCCTACCACAAAGGTAAAGAATGTCTCGGTGTATTCAGCGTTAGTCAGATGACCTGCCACCGCGCCAAACAACAGCCCGTTAAACACCAGAAAGAAGATAGAGCCTACGCCGTACAACAAGCCCGAGGCGAAGGTGCGGAAGGATACCCCGATGTTGTTACTGATATAAAAACCAAACATCTGCCAGTTGGTGTCCGACTCACGGGCACTGCCGAGGGTGCGGTTAGCGGGGTTGTACATCTCTTCAAAATTGTCCACCTGCTCCGGCGCCATAATGGTGTAGACCAGGTCCGGCTGCCAGAGCACGGCCAGGAACAATAACAGGCCGGGCAGGTAGAGCAGCGCCGTGGCGGTCCAGAAATACCCCTGCTCCTGCCGCACCAGGCGGGGAAAGTCGGTCACGATAAAACGCAGGAACTGCTGCGCCAAGGGTTGCTTCCGCCGATAAAGTTGCTGGTGTCCTCGCACCACCAGGTCGCCCAGTTTATCCACCAGATAACTGCTGTAGCGACGCTCTTTGGCCAGCGCGTGGAAATGGCACACCTTGCGATACAGCGGCGCAAACTCGGCCAATTGCTCCGCGGTAAGCACCCCTTTGCGCGCTTCCAGTTGTTCAATCAAGGTTTCCAGCGCTTGCCAGACGGGTTGGTAGAGCGCTTCAAATTGCCCCTGCTTCATTGACGCCCCACCATACTGTTGGCCATTTGTTTGATGGCGATGACCGGCTCGTCAGTCTTTAAAACCGGCAACAGGATAGCCGCCAGTTCGCTTTGCCGCTCCGGGGATAAACGCTTGCTGCGCTCGGCAAAAGCCAGCAGTGCCCGTTGTTCATCAGTCGTGAAATCAGCCGGGACCGGCTGGTGGCCTTTGACATCGAAGTTGGGATCGGGGATGGGATCGGCGTCGTACACCACCAGGGTGCCGGCGACCAGATCGCCAAGGCGTTTGAACTGGGCATTGAACAGGCTGGTGATGATACCGGTGAGATACATCAAGGGCAGGAAATCCACCACCCGCAACAGGTTGCGCAGCAGCGAAGGCCCGAAGGTTACGGGCGTACCATCGTCATTAACGACACGAATACTGAGATTCTTTTTCCCCGGGGTACGCCCCTGGTGCCAGACCTCAAAGTACACCGGATAAAACCATTCGAGTAAAAACGCCAGGATCAGCGCAATCCCCATGCCCATGCCGCCCAGAAAGGCCAGCAGCGTAAACACCACCATGTTGGCCACCATCTTGATCAGCATGTCGATCATAAAGGCCATGATGCGCACGCCCATACCGGCGGGGGCGAGCGGGAGGGTTGCTCCTTCGGGGGTTTCAAGCGAAAGGCGGGTGTCGAGTATCAAACCTGGGCTTCCATTGTCTCGATAGTTTTACCTGAATGGCGGTGTATCGCTGTCGCGAAAACTGGCGCATGGGAGAATACCCCATTGTCCCAGGTCTGGGTAGCCAATGCCTCACACTCCCGCAGCTAGCGGGCGGCTCTGGTATAATCGCCGCACTTTTATGCTTTTCGGTTTGATTGCTATGACTGACCAACAACCCCCCAAGATTGAATTCCCGTGCCCGGACTATCCCATCAAAGTACTGGGCGATGCCGGCGATGAATTGCACAGTCTGGTGATTGACGTGATGGAGCGTCATGCGCCCGGTTTCGATCAGACCCGTATCACCATCAATGAAAGCAGCAAGGGTCGCTTCCAGTCGATTACCGTATGGATTACCGCCACCGGTGAAGCCCAACTTCAAGCGATCCACACCGACCTCCGCGCTCACCGTATCACCAAGATGGTGATGTAAGTTGTCGTCAGCGCTCGATACTTTGGTTGTCCGTAACCTGGTTGTCCGTCATTTGGGCCAGCAGGACTATCGTCCGGTGTGGCAGTCGATGACCGACTTCACCAACCGGCGCACGCCGGACACGCCGGACGAGTTGTGGCTGGTGGAACACCCGCCGGTATTTACCCAGGGGCAGGCGGGTAAACCGGAGCATCTGTTGTTGCCGGGCGAGATCCCGGTGGTCCAGACTGATCGTGGCGGGCAGGTGACCTACCACGGCCCGGGGCAACTGGTGGCTTATCCCTTGCTGGACTTGCGCCGTATAAAGATGGGGGTGCGCGATCTGGTGACGGCCATCGAGCAAACGATCGTGGCGACCCTGGCGGTGTATGGCATTGAAGCCTATCCCAAGCCGGATGCGCCGGGGGTTTACGTCGCCGGTAACAAGATTGCGTCGCTGGGGTTGCGCGTGCGGCGCGGGTGTAGTTTTCATGGCCTGGCGTTGAATGTGGATATGGATCTGGCGCCGTTTCAACGGATCAATCCGTGTGGTTATGCGGGGTTGGCGATGACGCAGATGCGTGATCTATTACCTGAGCCCCCCGTGTTAGCCGAGGTTCAAGACCAATTGGTTATGCAATTTGCGCGGAAATTGGGTTATGAAAGTTGTACAATGGCCGCCGATTTAGGTTGACGGGGATCGGGTACAGGCTTGTGAGACACGCCGTGAATCCGTCCCTGGAGGCTTGGCGTCGGCGTCCTTGCCGACGACAGTCTCTCAAGCCTGTACCCGATCCCCTCTGCGGTATCGTGGAAACTTCATGAAACAAAGAGATTTTTATGTCTGATTTGCCTCCTGTATCTACCCTTGTTCCTGAGCTGCAACCTGTTAAGCGCACTGAGCGTTACAAGCAGGGTGAGAAGTTGCGCGATGCGGATAAGGTTGAGCGTATTCCGGTTAAGGTGATTGCCAGTGACCGGGAAGAGATGTTGCGCAAGCCGGATTGGATTCGCGTGCGTATCCCGGCGTCGCCGGAGGTGGATCGTATCAAGGCGATCCTGCGTAAGAATAAGTTGTCGTCGGTGTGTGAAGAAGCGAATTGCCCGAACCTGGGCGAGTGTTTCAGCGGCGGCACCGCGACCTTTATGATCATGGGTGATATCTGTACCCGACGCTGCCCTTTTTGCGATGTCGGCCACGGTAAACCGAATCCTCTCGACGTCAACGAGCCGCGTCAGCTGGCTGAAGCGATTGCCGAGATGCGTTTGAAGTATGTGGTAATTACCTCGGTGGATCGCGATGATCTGCGCGATGGCGGTGCGCAACATTTTGCGGATTGTATTCGCGAGGCGCGCGCCTTGAGTCCGAAGTTGCAAGTGGAAGTCCTGGTGCCGGACTTCCGGGGGCGCATGGAGATTGCGTTGGATATCCTTGAAAAAGAAGCGCCGGATGTTTTCAACCACAATATGGAAACCGTGCCGCGTCTGTATCGTCAGGCCCGCCCCGGTGCTAACTATGAGTGGTCATTGCAACTGCTGAAAGACTATAAAGCGCGTCGCCCGGATGTGTTGACCAAATCCGGTTTGATGGTCGGCCTGGGTGAAACGAAAGAAGAAATTATCGAAGTCATGCAACACATGCGCGATCACGATATCGACATGCTCACCATCGGCCAATACTTGCAACCATCGCGTGACCATTTGCCGGTAGCGCGTTATGTTCACCCGGATGAATTTGAAGAATACACCCGGCTTGCCACTGAGATGGGTTTCAAACACGCCGCCTGTGGTCCGCTGGTGCGCTCCAGTTACCATGCTGACAAACAAGCCCACGGTGAAGACATCAAATGGTTTGAAGCCGCCAAAGCCTAATTAGGTCGTAGCTCTATTTTAGTTTGCGAGAAGTAGGTCGGATTAGGCGCACAGCGTCGTAATCCGACTTAAAAAGTTCTGGCAACAAGGCAACGAGTAATTGGCACTGTGAGCGGATAACGCTAGCACTACCAGCACCTCCGGCGAACCTCACCATCACTTTCCTGTCTGTACACCATTCCCTTCACTTTTTAACCTGCACCTATGCCAATACCGTTAGCTGAAATTATTGTCCAGCCCCTCGCTCTTGCACCGCAGTTTTGTGCACAAGTAGCGGCATGGCACCATCAGGAATGCGAGCGACAAGGATTAAAAAGCACATTGGCATTACGCCAACAGCGGTTGCAGTTGCACATTCAGGGGAAAGCAATTCCGCAAACATTGGTTGCCGTGTTAGATGAAAAAATTATCGGCTGTGTCAGCCTCGTGAATTATCACAGCAGCACCCAACAAAAAAACAACGGGACGAATCTTTCGCCAGTGTGGCTGAGTAATTTATTTGTGCAGGAAGAGCAGCGCGAACAGGGCGTTGGTAATTTATTAATTGATAACGCCGTGAATTATGTGCGAGCCATGGCGATGCAGGAATTGTGGTTGTCGGCAGCCGAGCACACCGAGTTCTATCAAAAGCGCGGCTGGCAAATTTCCCGCCGGACCCGGTTGGGGGGAAGGGTGGTGAATATTATGCGGTTGGTACTTAGTTAAGGAGTGCTGGAAATGTAATCATTGTAATCAGAAAAAAATACTGGACAAATTCTTTTCAGCTGATATTTTACCTGCCTATCTTAGTCAGCGTAATTTTTATCCTCAATTCAGGATGTTCAAAAGCATTGCGAATATGTAATAACGGATAGGTAGAATTATCTGTTCGGTAATAAAAAATAATCAACGTACTCAGGGACATCATCATGCCGGTAAAAGGAATGCCATTTTTTATGGCATGTTTGTTCGTTTTCAATCTTGCTTTTGTTTCCAGCGCGCTATCTGCTCCTCACACGATTACATACACCTACGATGAACTCGGTCGCCTGACGTTCGTCAACGCTCCGGTCAATCGCGACTACGATTATGATGCATCGGGTAATCGTGTGTCTGTGGAAGTCGGAACTTCAGTAGACCACTTACCTCCTCCTTCAATTTCCCCTAGTGGGGGCACATACGTCGGTTCCCGTACTGTTACGCTAGTACCGCCGGCAAGCGGTGTAGGAATCCGGTATACAACGAATGGTACAGATGTCACTTCCAGCTCGCCTGTTTATAGCGCGCCATTCACGTTAACAAGCTCTGCAACGGTTAAAGCAAAATCGTTCCTTACTGGGCAACTCAGTTCGCAGGTAGTGGCCGCATTTACTATTACTCCTCCTCCCGTTGTGGCAACACCACTAGTTTCCATGTTGCCTGTGTATCCTGGCAATCCGGCCTCACCTTTAATAATCAGCATATCGACAACTACTCCGGGCGCAACTGTTCGCTACACATTGGATAATACGCCGGTAACTGAAGCATCGCAGGTGGCTTATCAATTCACGATAACAACTAGCACGACTATTCGAGCGCGGGCGTATAAGAGTGGATGGACTCCAAGCGATGAATATTCGGTGTATCGCCTAATTCAAGCACCGCCAGGACCGCCTAGCATCAGTCCGGCAACGTCTACTCATGTAGGTGGCGTCACGGTAAGTCTTAATACAGGGGTTGTGGGGGCAACCATAAGATATACAACTAATAATACCGCAGTGACCTCAAGTTCGCCTGCGTACACAGGGCCTATTTCCCTAACCAGCAGCGCTGTAATCAGGGCCAAAACCTTTGACCGGGATGGCATTAGTAGCCCTGAAATTAATCGATCATATACTATCGCTCCCTTTCCATTGGTCGCTACGCCTACAAGCCTCCCGACTGGAAGCATCTTTTATTCTTCGGTTTCCGTAAGCCTGAGCGTTGCTACCAGCGGGGCCACCATACGATATACAACAGATAACTCCGATGTGACTGAAAACTCACCCGTGTATGGTGGGCCATTTACACTGACGAGCCACAAGACAGTTAAAGCCCGTGCATTCAAACCTCAAATGTCGGGAAGCATCCAGATGGTGAAGGAGTTTATCGTTCATCCTCTCCCCGCTCCGTCCGCGCCATCACAAGCTAAAGGGTCGCCATACCACTACAATATTTCCTGGGGTGCTGTTGCTGGTGCTACTTCTTATGAAGTCAGACTGTCGAACCAGAGCACACTATACATTACAAACGCAGTGCCAAACGCAAGCGGCAGAATAACGATAACCAATGCGTTGGCTGCTACGTGGGTGAAAGCTTGCGCAAGTTCTTGCTCACCAAGTGCAAATTTTTAAAGTAGTAAGATGCATAGGTATTTCTTTTAAGAGCTGTGGACATTTTTTTGCCCGGAACGGCGAAGATGGACATATCTAATAATTTGTAATAACTAAATTCGCGCACGTGATGCGGCTTTGTGGAGCTCTAAAATAAAATCCACACTATCAACAAAGTTAAGTCGTACATGGAAATGAATGCACGATAGCGAGTCTACCGATTCGCTTGAAAATATTTAATAAGCCTGGCAGCGGTGCTGCACGTTAATTTTAATATCGGAGAAAACATGAAATTCTTTTCAGGGAGCACCGTTTTTTTTATCTTTGTCATTGGCCTTGCACTCCAGGTAGTCGAAGCTTCTTTACCGGATCTGGCACCGCCTAAAGTCCAGCTGGTCGATGAGTACGGCGTAAATGTACATAATGGGCAAGTACAGAGTAGCCTTGAGACAGTTGCGATCGGTGGGGCTATGGGCTTGTCACACAGCATCTCCAACTACACCAATAATTTCTCTATAACTGGCTACCGAGGATATCAGGACAAGTTCTACGCAAAGGGACGCGTCACTGAAATTGATGGTCGGCCTAGTACGTATAAAAATGTCATGCGGGTACATGACATCTCTGGCAGCGCTGATTTCGAACTCATTGTTGGTGGTGTCCCTGTAAATATTGGTACAGGACAAGTTTCAAGTTATACCTATCGAGCCCTGGGTGATAGAAGACACACCTTGGAACGCCGCTCGGACGGCGTGTATTGGACCAAGCCTGATGGCACGGTCGTTAAGTTTGAAGGGGGAGCTATTGGTTACCCTAATCAGGTAGATTTGATGAAGCAAATTCAATATCCGAATGGATTCACGATTGATGTAGATTATCTAAATAAACGTGTTACCACCAATACCGGGTTCGCTCTCAAGTATATTCACGAATACGATCCTGCTGATGCAACCATGGCTCCCGAAAAATACGACATTCGGTATGATAGCGTGAACCCGAAGGTCGAGCCGCAAATCTGGGCAGCGCGTAATCCCAAATATGTACAGGCTATTAATACTAGTGTAGAGAATTGTTTGATAGCAAGCTGTACTCAGAATTGGCCCAAAGCAAAATTCGACTGGCCTGCAGGCATGCCGAGAGCTATCTATCTTGGCGATAGCACTTTTAAAGTAACGGACGCTATGGGTGCTGTTACGGAATATTATTTTCGCAGTTTTGATCTGGCTTATAATGGCACAACACTTTATGAGCACTCTCTCCCGTATAAGAACTTCTCTCCCAGGTTGATTGCTATTAAACCAGCGGGTAGCAATGAAAAGGTTTTTCAATACACCTATAAAAATATCTTCGATATTTACCAATCTGAGTTTACAGCATTCTTCTTTTTATCGAGCGAGGCGGGGCAGATTGTTAAAGCTAAACGATACGACCAAAGTTCGACCTATTTAATCGGTGAGGCTTACTATAGTGATATTCAAAATCAAGGTGGGGGGTTCATTCAGCAAGTCCTTCCCAAGCTTAGCCAGTACCCTGGCGCCATACAAAAAGTCGTGACTCGTGACGGGGATATACAATATGAGGTGAGTTACAGAAATTTCCCCACTCGCTACCTCAGGTCCGGCGGAATTATTGAGCTTTTTGGATACGATGCGCGCGGCAATATGAACTCTCACTCCATAGGAGAGGTTAACGTGACTGCATCTTATCCAGAAACTTGTGACGCAACGAATTTTAAATACTGTAACAGCCCCACCTGGACGCGCGATGGAAAAGGTAATCAAACCGACTACGCGTATCACGCCGAGTCAGGGCAAATAGCAAAGGTTACCTACCCTGCCAATAAAAATGGAATACGCGCAGAAACTCGTTATACCTACGAACAAAAATACGCAAACTATTACAATGTCAGCGGCGTAAAGGCACAAGCCAGCATCCCTGTTTGGTTAAAAACCGAAGAAAGCTATTGTATTAACAGTAGCGCCTCCGATGGGGACTGCTCGGATAACGATGAGGTAATCACGCGGTATGAATACGAGCACGACAATCTTTTTCTCACGGGTATGACAGTAACTGATCCCCAGGGAAACACCTTGCGAACCTGCTATGCCTATGATGATTACGGCAATCGCATTGGCGAGACTCAGCCCAACGCCAACCTGGCCAGTTGTGATTAACAAAGGACTGTAGCGATGAACAACAAGAACAATGTCTTCAATGGGTTTACGTGCGCGTCTTTCCTGATCTCACTGCTGTTGTGTGACACATTATTTGCTGCACAGTCGGCTGCTCCTTTCACCAGCGGTGCCCGATATGATCTGGTGGGCCGGCTCACGGGTACTATTTCACCAGACCCGGATGGCTCCGGGCCGTTGTTGTACCCTGCAACGCGTCATACGTATGAAAATGCCTTATTGGTTAGAACGGAAAGCGGGCAATTATCCAGCTGGCAAGATGAAAATACGGCACCGGCTGATTGGTCGGGCTTCACGGCGGAAAGCACCTTTGTCTTCGCCTACGACCAATTCGGCCGTAAAACGGTTCACGCTGCCCTGGATAAGCAGGGGGCGATTAAGCGGCTTACGCAATCAAATTACGATCCCAGGGGGCGCGTGAACTGCAAAGTTGTGCGTATGAACCCGGGAGCCTATACGACAGCCACGTTCGCCTCTTTACCGGATGCCTGTACACCGTCTTCTACCGCGAATGGCTATGATCGTGTAACCCGATTTACGTATGACGCGTTAGATCAGGTTCTCACTGAAACCCGAGCGTACAATACGCCCTTGTCACAGGTTTATGTAACCAACACCTATTCTCCAGGCACGCGGTTATTGAAAACCCAGACCGACGCGAATGGCAATAAAACCGAACTGCGTTATGACTCAACAGGGCGACTGATTCGTCGCGTATACCCATCGAAAACAGCCGCCGGGCAACTCAATGAGGCGGATTACAATTCCTACACGTATGACGACAATAGTAATCTGCATATCGAGCGCAAACGTAGTGGCGCTACGGTGACTCACACCTACGATAATAACAATCGATTAATTAAAAAAGATCTTTCAGTCAACACCTATTCCGCGGACGTATTCTACAACTACGACTTGAGGGGGTTAACGCTGTCATCACGTTTTGGCAGTGACAGTGGCCAGGGCATAACGAATGTCTTTGACGGTTTCGGCAACCTGACCAGTAGCTCAACGAATGTTGGCGGAAATACAAGAACACTCAGTTACCGGTACGATAAAAACGGTAATCGCACACGCATCACCCACCCGGACAATCATTTTTTTGAATATGGGTTTGATGGGATTAATCGGGTCAATACGTTATCCCAAGCCACATCCCCTGTCGCAACGGCGGGCGTGAGTTCACTGTTGAATGTGTCCTATCGCGGAAATGGCAGCCGCTATCAAATAACGCGAGCATCCGGTTCCGTCACGACCTATGCGACGGATGACCTTAAGCGACTCGATAGTTTGACCCAGGACTTCGCCGGTACGACCAATGACCTGACCAATTCCTTTGTGTATAACGCCGCCAGCCAGGTCACGCAGTTCACGCAGAGTAATGATACCTATCGTTACCAGGGTGAAGAGAATAAAACCGGCAGTTATATTCCCAATGGTTTAAACCAATACACCCATATTAATGGGCAGCCGATCGGATACGATACGAACGGCAATCTCATCAATGACGGCTCAACCATTTACACCTATGATATGGAAAACCGTCTGGTGGCGACCTCGGGTGCTAACACGTCCAGCTTCCAGTACGATCCGCTGGGGCGCTTGCATCAGTCGACGATCAATGGTGTTGTCACCCAATTTTTGTACGATGGCGATGCGCTGGTTGGCGAATACAACAGCGCCGGCACACTGACTCGCCGTTACCTCCACGGCGACCAGGTGGATGAGCCCTGGGTGCAGTACACCACCAATAGCACGGCCGCTGGCTACCGCAGCTATCTGCACGCGGATCATCAGGGTAGTATCATTGCCCACTCCAATGGTTCGGGCGCTGGAATACAAAAGCTGTCCTATGACAGTTTCGGGATTCCAAAATCCACCAATGTGGACCGCTTTGGCTATACGGGACAAATCTGGCTTAAAGAGCTGGGGCTGTTCCACTATAAGGCACGAATGTACGATCCGAAGCTGGGACGCTTCTTGCAGACGGATCCGATTTTTTACGCAGACAACATGAATATGTATGCGTATGTGGGGAATGATCCGGTTAATAAAATTGATCCGACTGGGAAAAATGCAAAAAAGTCATTTTTAGAAGAGGCTGCAAAAGAGCTTCGTAAAGAAGCGCAGAGACAAATTAAAAATGCCAAAGCCCAAGGGCGTCGTGATGCGTTAAAGAAGGAACGGCAGCAACTTAGGGAGACTGGTCGAAGTGACTCTGAGTTGTCTGAATCGCGCCAGAAAGAACTTTTGCAAACAGGTAAGTTAAAAAATATGGATGGCCATCACGAACCATCTGTCAGTTCAGGAAATACCCTCGAAGAGAAAATTGAAATTGCAAAAAACCCAGACAATATTAGGTTTATGGAGAAGGCCGATCATCAAGCGAAACATGCTGAAAATGGAGGCACTCAAATACCCATCACTGCGACTGCACTTGGTGTTTTAGCCAGTGGCTTGGATATTCTTTCCTATATTCCTGATCCAACCATTATCTTTTCAGTTACCAAAATAGGCTGTGCGGAATTAAATTGCTCAAGTGAATGATGTAGTTTGGTTTTGTTGGCCAAAACTTAATGTGACATGATTATATGAAAACAATTTTTTTTAATGAAAAAATATTGGGTCCATTAGAAGAATGGGCTCATCTTGGTGAAACCAAAAATGATATGGGGACCAGATTAATAGGCCATGCCCCTCATATTGCACCCAAGGCCTATGTTAACGTTGTTTATCCGCCTCTGGGTGAAGATGATCTGGAGGAATTTAGTCAACGTTTAGGAAAACCAATGCCTGAGCAATTTAAAGAGTTTCTTCTTAATGCAAATGGGCTTAACGTTTTTTCTGATGCTCTGCGGGTAATGGGATATCGACCACTTAAAAGAAAACCTAATGCTGGAGTCTATGATTATGCCTCTTGCATAATGACTGCTAATGCTCCCCGACGTATTAATGGGGTAAGAGAACAGGATACCGTTGTCGCCTGGTACAAAGTTGATGGTTCTTATGTATTGCTGGATGAAAGCGGAAAGGCGGTGCGGTTTGATCCTAGAGATGGCGGTCGAGTGATTCAGGAATGGCCAGATTTTGATACCTGGTTATCATCTGAAATTGCCGTCTTAAATGAAAAATATAAAACCGGCGAGATATCCATATTTATTCCGTCGAATCAAAAAAAATAAACATATTAGAATATGAGGGACCAACTCATTTGTGTGGCGGATGGGTTGATTTCAAAAATTAATTGCTTCTGCAACGTCCTAGCGCGGATATGTTTAGCTTGACAGAAAACACGGTACCCTCTGTTGAATCTGCAACCCCGACAGCCAGTTCACGCAGAGCAACAACACCTATCGTTACCAGGGTGAGGAAAATAAAACCGGCATTTATGTTCCCAATGGGTTAAACCAATACACCCACAGCAATGGGCAGCCGATGGGATACGATGCAAACGGCAACCTCATCAATGACGGCTCAACCATTTACACCTACGATATGGAAAATCGTCTGGTGGCCACCTCGGGTGCTAAAACGTCCAGTTTTCAGTACGATCCGCTGGGGCGTTTGCATCAATCGACGATAAATGGCGTTGTCACCCAATTTTTGTATGATGGCGATGCGCTTGTTGGCGAATACAACAGCGCCGGCACACTGACTCGCCGTTACCTCCACGGCGACC
>CAMLOU010000113.1 GCA_946481735.1 uncultured Cellvibrio sp. | reverse complement strand
GTGGTTTTCGGGAGCGCGGCAGTGATCGCCACGCCAAGATCCAGATCGATCTTGCCGATACCTACCAGGGGGCCACCAAAACAATCACGCTACAAACTCACCATGTCGATGAGCGGGGCCGCACGTCATTGAACGAACACAGCCTGAAGGTGCACATCCCCAAAGGCGTAAAAGAAGGTCAGCATATTCGTCTGAGCGGCAAAGGCAATCCCGGTGTGGGCGGCGGCGGTACCGGCGACTTGTACCTGGAGATTCATTTCAAACCAGACCCGCATTATCGCGTCGACGGAACCGATGTGTATGCCAGCCTACCCGTCACTCCCTGGGAAGCGGCCCTGGGAGCGGTGATTGAGGCACCGACACCATCCGGCACCGTTAAATTGACTACCCCCCAAATTCCCAGGCCGGACGCAAACTACGCTTGAAAGGTCGCGGTATTCCGGCTGATGAACCGGGAGATTTATACATGGAGCTGGCCGTCGTTTTACCTTCGGCTGACACCAGGAAAGCACAGCAGCTCTACGAGACTATGGCGAAGGAACTCAATTTTAATCCACGCAAATAGGAGCGCCTGACAATGAGTAACTCAGACACCTTACACGGCACATTAATTGATGAAATGACACTGACTTGCGAAGAACTGGCGCGCGCCTGCTGCGTCGAGCCACAGTGGGTCATCGAACATATTGAAACCGGCGTGCTCGGAAGAAGTGCGCGTTACATCGAGAGCTATCGCTTCACCAGTTATGATCTTAAACGCGCACGGCGCATGTACCAACTGGAGCGTGATTTTGATGCGGTACCGGAACTGGCGGCCATTGTGGTAGACCTGATGGAAGAAGTGGAGCAGCTAAGAAAAAAACAAAATTAACGTGACTGGATAAAGTTTGTTAGGTGTTACCAGCGCCAGTAATTTCTGGACTGGTGAGCATTACAACACCAATGCGCATAAATGGCGTATGTATAGCCATGAGCGGGTCATTCGCGCGCTTTTGATTGAGCCACAGATTAAAACAATAGCATGAGCACGGCATAACTCGATGCACCGCAACCAAAGGCAATAAAACTGCTTTTATTTTCTTCCGGCAGTTCTTCTTTCAATACATTCAACACCACCCCACCGGCAACGAACGCAAATATGACAGCGATCAGTGGTTCCGGTAGTTTTACCATCAGGCCCATCACCCAGCCCAACACTATTGCCGCAGTCAACAGCCAACGGCCCAAATCGTGATAAGTATTTTTGTGGTCCTGGCGTAAAGCAAAGTCATTGACCACAAAATGCAGCCCCATTGCCACAGCAAAAAAACTCATCGCCCAGGCTTCCTGCTCTTCACGATGAACCAGCAAATAACCAATCAGTGCGTTATAGATGATAAATGATCCGATATGGAGCCAAAACACATCCCTGCTGGCTTGTGTTTCACTTGGTGTTTGGAACGCCCTGGTGGCGTCGCGTCTTGATGATTTCACTAAACGCTCAAGACCATAAAAAATAATCAACCCCACCAGAGACACCAGATACGCGTGATGCTCCATCCATGCGAATATGGGTTCGCTCTCATTAATCGTTGTTTGAGCCGCAGCCAGCTCAGGGAAGATGTGCATAAACACATAAGATACGGCCACACCACCCGCAAAGGAGAGCCATTTACTGCGTGGGATCGCAGGCTGATCCAGCAGCAACCCGGCGAAGAGATGAATAATGACAAAGATTATGACAATGGACGCTTGCAGCCATAGCATCTTGGTAATTCCTTTATCGAATTCGACAAATTTACCTTGAGACGCAGAGAGGACAGAAGTGTTCCTTTTGTTGTGGCTTTGTGTAGTGGCTTTTTGTAGTACCGGCGGGCAGCATGCGTTGAGAAAAAGTGGCGCAATTTTTTTGCTATTCTTGATGTAAGCAGATATAAATACCGACAAACTCAACACATCTATGCTATAGGCAACGAGTCAATGGTTGATCCCATCTTTAACATCAACGATGTCATTCTCATCCTTACCATTGGATTAAGCTTGATCCTCGCGTTATTCCAACCGATTCTTCCATCGCGCGGCAAATCGACCAGGATTCTGCTTGCTACCTTTTTCCTGTGTCTGACATTTGCGGATATTGGTGTCCTGCTGATCTGGAATGAATACATACCCCGACATCAGACGGTCTCCGTGCTGGTGCCCTATTTTTACTGTGCCGCCTTATTATTGCGCGCACCACTGTTGATGCTCTACGTGCGCAGTATTACTGAAGAAAATTTTCGCCTGAAACGCATTTATCTGGTGCACTTGCTACCCATGATCAGCGCCATGGTGATTATCGCCGTGTTTGATATCGACATTGACCGCCTCAAGCTTGACACCTTCGGTATGGATCGCCTGCTGTACCATGTTATCGATGGCTTGTGGTATTCACTGAAGATTATCCCCTTGGCTTATTTTATTGCGGCGACTCTGACCGTGCGCAACTATCACAAGATGCTCAAGCAACAACATTCCGAATTGAACGAAACCGCGCTGTGGTGGTTGTACTACCTGACATTGGGGTTTGTATTTGCCGGCGTATGGACACTGACACTCAGCGTATTGGCCTACCTCTACCGATTGCCGCTGGGGGTCACCGATAACTACCTCAATTTTGTACTGCTGATTGCGCTGTTTTACTACAGTGTTTCCCACGCGCAATACCTCACGACCACCAGGGATGATGATGAAGACACCCGCCAACCGGACGCGCCGGTGGATACCAAACCGCTGGATTCAACCATTCGCAAGATCATGGAAGGTATTAATGTTCAAAAGCTGTACCTGAACCAGAGTATCAACGTCGAGCAGTTTTCAGAAAAAATCGGTGTCCCTTACCGCGATGTGTCTTTTGCGATTAACAAAGCCTTTGGCACGAATTTTTTTGAATTTATCAACTCCTACCGCATTGAAGAATCCAAGCGATACCTGAGTGATGAAAAATATATCGATATGACGATCATGGAGATCCTGTTGGAATCAGGGTTTAACAGCAAGTCGTCCTTCCAGCGTTTTTTCAAGCGCTTTACCGGCACTTCACCCACCGAATTCCGGCGCGACGCACTGCAAAAACAATTACCCGCCAAGGATTAACAGGCAATACCGGCGGCGTGCAATAAGGATATCGCTGGCTGAAGCTGCGCTTCATAGTGGCGCCATTGGCCGACAGACTTGGCAGAGATCGGTTGACGAACCTGCACAGCACTGGCAGTCGCAACAGGATGGCGATTCTGCTCAATATCAATACAGTTTTCCTGCCATTCCAGTCCGCAAAAATCCAGGAGTTTGCGAACCTCCGTTTCCGGCTGAGCCACCAGATTTTCATAGCACAGGGAATAACAGTGGTCAGGAAGGAAGCTCAAACAATCATTCATAAAGCGCCGGAATTGAATATAGAACCTCGTTGTTTCCTGCACACTTAATGTGTACACAAAAGTCGTGTCGTCGAAACTGAACAGCTGACGATAATTACTCATAATCGTGTCCAGCGGATGGCGATTGAGGATAATGATCTTCGCATGGGGCAAGGCTCGCGCGATCACCCCGGTATAGAGCGCATTCAAAGGCAGTTTATCGACCAGAATATCTTTATCGCCTTTTAAATATTCTGTACTTTCGCAATATTGTTTACCAATTTCATACCCAACATCACCGGACAATTGGCTGAAAAATTCCGGTTCAATAAATTCGATACGGTTCGAGGCAATCTGCTTTTTCAGCGCAATAGAAAAATTGTACAGCTCGCCGCCAGTGGCGACACGGCTATGACTGGATAGAATTCTCTCTACCAGCGTGGTTCCGGTCCTGGGCATACCCACCACAAAGATGCGCCCGCGTTCACCGTAGCCGGCAGCGTGATTGGCCCACCCGGATACCAGGTCGTCGCACAAGGCGGAGAAAAGCTGATCGTAGGCTGCAAAATCATAAGCCTCGCGAGCCTGTTTCTTTTGCTTGGCGGCATCGAGTACGGCGTAGGCCGCCTGGAAATTTTTCAGTGCCTCGTGTTCTTTGGATAAAGCATGAGCAACACAGAGCGTGTCATCCGCGTCCTGCGTGGTGTCGAGCAGTTGGCTTAACCGCTCAATATGATGGTTATCCTCGGTGATCTCACCCAGGCTGGTTAGCGCAGCATGAGCCTTGACGTAATCAGGTTTAAGCTCGATGGCTTTTTCATAAGCCTGGCGCGCACCCTCGAAATCGCCACAGAATTTCAGGGTCGATGCCAGATTGAAATAGGTGCCCGGTTGGGCACCGCCCAGAGCAATCACTTTGGCAAAGTACGAAGACGCTTTCTGGTAACGATTCAGGCGATTAAAAGTAACCGCCATGATGTCGTAAGTTTCCAATGAATGCCCTTCAAGTTGCTCGGCAAGTGACAACAGTCGCAAGGCTTCCACGGTATCGCCGGATAACACTAACGCGCGCGCAAGGTAGGTTGTAATAACGGGATTGCGTGGGGCCAGCCGGTATGCGATTCCAAGCCACTCTGCTTCCTTTTGAAAATTTTTATGGTCGTAAGCAATGCGACTTATTAAAAACAGCGCATCGAGATGCTCAGGATGTTCAGCCAGAAACGCCGTCAACAGGTGATAGGCCTGCTGGTAATCGCCATGAACGATAGCATGACGCGCAACGTCAATAGCTGATAAGCCGTTGGAATTTGACATCAACACAACCTCTGTACTCAAACAACAAAACCACAGCGTGGCCATCACGCTGTGGTTGTACTGCGACAATGATACCGCGACACCCGCCGGAAAATTATTCCACCTGAATGACACGGCTGGTTTTTTCACCCAGCCGACTTCTCATCAAGATGTTAGACACGCCCTGCTCCAGCTCCAGGTGTTGCGGATACGCTTGCCACTGCTTGCCGCCGTCCAGACTGTATTCAATCACCAAACCTGGCAGGCTGGTATTGGCAAGCAGAAGGCCTTTTTCCCGCACCGCACCGGGCGGAGGCAAATAAAAATCAACACCCGCGTGATCAAGCTTCGGTAATTCTTTTTTAACCAGCGTGTGAACAAATTGCCGCCATTCTGCCCGGCGTGCTGCACCGTCGGGCTTGTCCGACTCCCAGGGTGCTTTGTACCACGCACGTTCGGCCATAACCAGAAGTCGCGGAAAAATCATCTCCTGGAATTGCGCGGGTGTGCGTACGGTCTCCGACCAAAGTTGCCCTTGCATACCGAGAATATTTTCCGGCTTTTTTAATGGCACATGAACGCGCCCAACCAGCGCATCCAGGTTATCAATAGCAGCACCTGTAAAGGTTTTATCGGCGTTCGCATACACATTATCGGGCATGAAGCCAAAGACTTTGGACAAGTCTGAGTAGCGTGTGGCCCAATGATAACCTCGCTCGCCGGCATGCGCTTCGTAGGGGTGGTCAAAATATAAATGGGTCGCTGATGAAATCACCACACCGTAGCCGGCATTAGCCAAACGATAGGCGCGGTCAGACAAGCCCGACTCCCAAATATTATCCCAGGCATTGGCAATAACCTGACGATTTTCCAGGCGCTCCCGTACAAAAACATTGTTGGGATCATACATCAAGCCATCTTCCCAGCCGGCGAGTTCAAGGCCGCGTTTACTGGTTATCTGCGATAGCTTGCGCACGAAGTAAGGTTTAAGATCCGCCACGCCCATGACCTCATTGTCGTTGCTGGCAAACATCGCCTGGCAGGCAGGTGATTGCGTCCAGGAACCCACACCCACTTCATCGCCCCCCATATGAAAGATCGTCAGTTTCTGGCCAGCGGCACGATACATTTGTTGCAATTCATAAATGATTTTTTCAGCAAAATGGTAGGTCGATGGCAAGCACACATTGATGGCATTATCTGAATAGGACTGCACCGTCAGGTACTGCGATTTATCATCGGGGTCGGACAATAAATATTGCTGCGCCGCCTCCACCTTACCGGCACGTTTTAATTTTTTATAACGCGCTTCCATGGCTTTTACGGCGGCGCGGGCGTGGCCGGGCATGTCTATTTCGGGAATAACCTCGATATGCCGCTGAGCCGCAAAGCGAATGATCTCGACAAAATCCGCCGTTGTTAAAAAGCCATTGCCGGCCGCTTGTGCATCAGGACCATTACCCAATTGTGTCAGCAGGCATTTTTCTTCAGCGAGATCAAAACAGCGATGAGCACCGACCTCGGTCAACTCAGGCAGGCCGGGGATCTCAATGCGCCATCCCTCATCGTCCGTCAGATGAAGATGCAGCTTGTTGAGCTTGTAACGCCCCATCTGCTCAATCAACGATAAAATCGCCTGCTTGCCGTGAAAGTTGCGTGCGATGTCGTAGTGCATACCCCGCCAATCATACCGGGGCTCATCAAACACCCGCACCGCTGGCAGTGCGTGCTGTGCTTTTTGTTCGGCAGGAAACAAACTCATCAGGCTTTGTATGCCGTAAAAAATACCGCGACTGTCACGCGCTGAAATCACAATGCGCGATCCCGTAATATCCAGCTCGTAAGCGCCGTCGACGTCAGACGCTGCACCCAGGTTCAGTTCTATCTGCCGCTCTTTTTTTACGGATGGCGAGATACTCACCTGAATACCCGCATCCGCAAGCCGCGCGTGGAGGTAATCCACTTCAAATCGTAAACCGCCTTGTTCAACGATAGACCAACGGTTATCAACCCGGGTTTCGCCGCTGCTGTATTTGATTGTCTTGGGTGTCGGGATAATCCTGCGCACAGTACCCGGCGCATCCTGATTATTGATCGCCAGGTTTGCCTGATAACGACTGGTGGACGTGACTACACCGTATTGGTCTTCAGGCTGATCAAAACGCAGATATTGTTCCGGGCGAGTAAAGGGCCTGACAAACGCCGTCAGATCTTCGGTGTCGGTGTTGGCAAACACAGCAGAGCTGCCGTCCGCCAAGGCGATAAATGCACGAGGCATGAAATCGCTGTAGCTACTGATATGCGCCCGTGCCCGATAATGGATTTGCAGCGACTCGCCGGGTTTCAATCCTTTAAATGCCGTGGTAGGTGAAACTTCATGGAGATCACCCTGAATACGCGTAATCGTAAAATCTTTATTGTCCGTAGCAAGTATTCTGCGCACGGAGTGAATATAGATCTTCCAATTTGATACACCCGCAGGCAGCGTGACATCCGACGTATTGTGAAGATGTATGGCTGCATGGAACTCGCCTTCTTTACCAAAATTACTGATGACTGAATATTCCAGCCTCGCGTCTTTCCCAAAGGTTGATAGCGCTTCCGATGTCAGATTCACCGCCCAACTTTTATTCGCACTGACACTCGCACTCACGCTCATAACCAGCATGATTGCCAGCAGAAAAATTCTATACATGCAAAACCTCACCTATACCCTACAGAGGTCGGGCTCCATCTGAAAATATCCCGTCCATCAAGGTCTCGTGAAATACTTTCGGTGAAACCCAACGTTTTATCTATTGCGCGCTCAGGTTGCCAAACGCTTCCAGTTCAAACAGCGAGAATCCCCATTGCGGCAAGGCTTTTTGCGTACCGTAGATACGCACATAGCGACCTGTACCTGACAACCCGGTCTGGTCGTTGACCAGCGCATTGTTACCGGTGACGGAACGCAGGGTGGTCCAACTACTGCCGTTACTGGAGACCTGAATCTGATAAGCAATCGCGTAGGCGGTTTCCCAGGTTAATTTCACACGATTGATGTTGTAGCTGGCTCCGAGGTCGACCTGAATCCATTGATTGCCAGAATACGCACTGGCCCAGCGGGAACTGGTTGTATTGCCATCGACAATACGATACGGCTCATAACCTGCCGCAATAAAAGACGATGCAGTCACGGGTTTATTTAACGCGAGATTCTGCGTACTGGTACCGCCGCAACTCGCGGCAGGAGACACCGTAGCAATCGCAGAGGTAAAGCTGGTGGGATTATTCGTGTCGTAGCTGATCACGCGCGCCGCATAGTCGCCGTAGTCCTGATTGCGCAGACTGGTCAGGGTAAGCGATGCGGTTTTTGAGCCAGAGACATGAGCGTTATCACTCAGGCAAACCCCGTCTTTCATCCAGCAATAATTTTTGGCGGATACCGAACTCGCTACCGATAAGGTAACGGAATCGCTTATACATGCCTGCTGACTAACGGGATTCGCCGTAATGTGGTTGGGTTTGCCCACATTGATATCGGCGAAATGGTTGTACAAAAACCAGGTCGGCCCCATCACATCCAGATTATTTTTCCAGGTCGCCGACAAGGCGTTATAGCCATTGATCCAGGTTTTGTAAGCTTGATCGTTAGGGTGAGTTTCCAACCAGGGCCCCATAAAATAAGACGTAGGATCCCCGGTATTGGCTGGCCCTTCATTGGAAAATATCGGCGCGATACGCACGTTACGGCTTGCACCGGCCAGGTACTGAAGCCGTTCAATACCGTAATTAATAATGTCAGCATCGGTTTTGCGATAAAAATGGACCAGTATCCGATCTGCCGTATTGCCTAAGGCAACCCCTTCCGCTTCGGTAATCCAGCCGATATAAATTTCGCTTTCCAGATTGTGCGTCGCACCCAGCGTATTGAAATAATTAAGAATGCTGATAGCGTTATTAAACGCGGCAGCGCGATTGGTTTCATTCCAGAATTCATACTCCAGATTCAATACATCAATACGTTCATTGGCAGCGCGGGCGTTGTTATAAGCAATCACCATATCCGCTGATTCCGCCGCACCCAGGGCCGCACCAATCTGATGAATGCCGTAATCCGCCCGTGCGCGTGAAATCAAGGATGCCAACTGACTCGCACGCGTGGATGTCACACCCATACCTTCGAGGTTGTACAGGATCAGATAGTTAACGCCGTTGTTGCGCGCGAAGTTCAACAGCGCATTTTCTTTAGTCGTATTACCCAGAATACCGGTTGTACCGTAACCCACAGCAACGTACATACCGTTAATGCTGGTGCAATCGCCACCGGCATAAGCAGAGGGCGCTTGTGCTGCCACGCTGCCACTTAATACAAGCATACAGCACAGGATTTTTATGTTGAGCAACCATGACGAGAGTTTATTTTTCATAGCCAATTCTCTTATCGAATGAAATGTATAGACCGGGCCGAACCTACATCACGAAGCGAAGCTAATACTGAAAAAAAGCCCGACCGAAGTCGGGCAAGCTTTTGAGGGACTGGGTTTAAAACTTGGCACGAACGCCGAAGGTGTAGAGCGCACCGGTATCTTCAAAGCCGATAAACTGGTTTTCATAACGCCCGTACCTGCTCACGGTTTCGCCGGACACGTTACTGCCTTCAACAAAAAAGGTAATACCGTTCATCAACGCATAGCTGGCACTGACATCAATTGCACCGTATTCGTCGTAGTGAACCGGCTCATTGCTGGGACCGTTGAATACGCGCCCCAGGAAGGGCGTGCGGTAGTTGTAGGCAACGCGCAACTGCAGACCGTCTTTGTCATAAAACAGCGTGGCATTTCCTGTGTCGCTGATACCGGGCAAGGCAAAGGTTTCTGTTGCACCGGCAGCACTGAGCGAGGCACTGCTATTCACAAAGGTGTAGTTGGCAGCCACACCGAAACCATTATCAAAGACGTGCGCCCAGTTCAGCTCCGAACCTTCGATAGTTGCGGATTCACCGTTTTGCGGACGCGTCACCATAAAGGTTCGCCATTCGGGATCTTCTACCTCGATACCTTCAAAGACCTCCGGCAAACTCATGGTCACGATAAAGTCTTCAATCTCTTTGCGATAAAACGCCACCGAAAATAGATTGGAATCGCCATAATAATATTCGAAAGACACATCATAATTGCGCGACACAAACGGCTTCAGGTTCGGGTTGTTACCCCGCGCGGTACGCGTTGATATGGTGGTTGTACTGTAAGACGTGTAAGGAGCCAAAGCTGTCAAGGTGGGACGCGTCAAGGTTTCACTTGCCGCCGCACGAATATAAAAATCATCCGTCACTTCCAGACGCGCATTCAGCGAAGGCAACCAGTTGTCGTACTCATTATCCAGCGCAACGGGCGTGCCCGCTTCATCCGCAAATTGCTGTACCAGCCACGGCGACGGCGGTTGACCCGGCTCTGAAATTTCACGCTCCAGACCAACCAATACCTGCGAGGTGCCGGTAGAAGTCAGCTCGGTAGCGGTGTAACGCACGCCGCCGGAAACATACAACGGCATATCCATCACCACAAAATCAGACGCGGCTTCCAGATAAAAAGACGTTACATCTTCTTCAATCACATAGGAGTCGTTGGACTTCACCGCATCCCAACTGCTGCCGTTAGCAATAAACGCTTCTTTCGATGCGATACCTGCCGGCGTGTCGGCCCGCGTGCGACCGTCGATGTTTTCCGCCATCCAATTGCGATAAGCAACGGGATCAATCATATAAACATCGCCATCCAGCCCACCGAAGACATCACCGGGGCTGTACACGCCGGTCACGATGCTGTTGTAATCAATTTCCTGCTGGGTCGCGAGGCCGTGATACATACGGCGAATCACATCCGGTGTTGCCCAGTACTCGGTGGCTTTTTCAGCAACGGTATTATTTGCACCAAACCGCACCGCGCTCAGGAAGGAATCTTCAAGCGGTTTCCATTCAACATCCACTTTAAATTCGTGGTTTTGGGCTTTGTTGTAGATACCATCGTTCGAGGTAATCCGCGCGCGCAAGTCCTGCATATTCGCACTGCCCATCTCCGGCACGACTGCCGCCGGGTCAGCGTATTCAATGCTGGGGATGCCGCCGTTGGACGTCAGCAAGTAACCCGGGCGGTCGAGGAATTCCAGGATGTACATGCGATCCAGACCGCGGTTATCGAGGATTGCATCCGACACCGACACATCCGCCGTCAGTCGCCATTCGTCGGTGATATTCCACTCGGCATTCAAGCCGCCAACAGTGGATTCCGTGGGCCGCTCGGTGGTGGTCAGCGCGTGGGCATAACCGGTGATGTTGTAACCGTCGTCATAGCCGTGATTGATCACGTTATAGAAGCCGTGTTCATCCACCTGATTCAATGGCGACAGCGTCGGCGCCCAGAGGTAAGAACCGGTCCAGTATTGCGCGGTGGAGGTGTCGTATTTGGAGTGGATAACATCCGCCGTCAGCACCAGGTTTTCGGTCGGGCGCATCTGGAAAACCAGATTACCGCCGATACGCTCGCGGGTTTCATGGGTCACACCACGGTACAAGCTCTGGATGCGGTAGGTATCTTCCTCCAACCCATCGCCGGAATACGCATAACCGCCGCCCCAACCCTGCGATGGATTGGTAAACGTCAGAAACGGCTCTTCCGTGGTTTTGGAAATATGTTCGTTAGTGACGGTGAATTTGTCGGTGGAACGCTCCTGATAGGTCACCGACGCCAGCACGCCAAACATCTCATCGTTAAAGGTATTGCTGACGATAAATGAACCCTGCGGGCTGGTATCGCCGCTGTTCTCTTCGTACATACCTTTGAGGCTGCCCGCAAAATGGAAGCCATCGAAATCGAACGGACGCGCGGTAACGATGTTGATGGTACCGCCGAGCCCGCCCTCTTTCAGACCGGCATTGGACGTCTTGAACACATCCACCGTGCGCACCAATTCAGAGGCGATAGTGTCAAAGCTGAACGCCCGCTCCTCGTTCTCACTCGCGGGTGTCCGCCCGTTAATCAGCACCGCACTGAAATCCGGCCCGAGGCCGCGAATACTGACAAAGCGCCCTTCCCCGCCCGCGCGATCAATCGCCACGCCGGGCACGCGCTGGAGCGAATCCGCCACGTTATTGTCCGGAAATTTACCGAAATCCTCGGCGGAGATGCTGTCTGACACCAACTCTGAATTACGCTTTTTATCCACACTGCGGCTCAAACTGCCCGCAATACCGGTCACGATGACCTCTTCCAATAAATTCGCTTCCGCGGGCTCAGTGGTCTGAGCCTGGGCCTGGAGATTGGCCATGGATGCCATAGCGGTAAGTACAGCTACCGACAAGGTCGACTTTCTAAACATACACTGCCCTCCTCCGGACAATTGCATTTTTTCAATGCTTAAAATTGTTCTGGGTAACGCTAAAACGCCGTTACCTAGCTGTGGTGCAGAACCCCCGACCGAACAAACCACAAATGAAGTTCATGACACGCAGCAAGATCATTACCAAGGTGGGAAAAAGCGTCGACTCACTTTGACGGAAGTATGAAAAATGACCCGGAGCAGTTTTGCTGCATAAGTGAACCTTTAGGTAAGTTTTTGATTTTTAAGTGTATTTTAATGGGGCGAGACATTAGGGCGTGTAGTGGATTATGGCATTCACGATGAATGTGGATAAAGCAATACCTCGGTCCACCATCGTTTCGGAGCACCTTTTTGTCGCCAAAAGTATGCCTCCTTCACACCCGGTTCCGGCAGCTTGTGATAATCTCCGCGCCTGACTCCACCTACATTCATAAGGACTTGCCCCATGAGCCAACCCGCTTCTCTTGTTCATAAACGCTCCACCGTCTTAACCGCCAACGACGCAAAAAAGTTTGTCTTCTTCTCCGGCATGACCAAAGGCGCAAGTGGCCGCCCCATCAAGATCAACGCCAGCTTACTGCCCCATTTCATCTCCCTCGTTGACCCAAAGACCCACGATGGCCAAGCCGTCATCCACCACATCCAGGGCCTACGCGCCACCGCCGGTCAAGCCAGCAGTATGCAGAATATCAACAATGCTTTTGAGCACATGGACCGCGTGAAGAACGTGCAGATTTGCTACAAGATTTTGCAGCTGGATACCGGGAGCCCGGTGACGGTGTATATAACGGATATTCGGGCGGCTTATGTGGGGGATGGGAAGAAGGCTGGGTTGTATACGGCCACTAAAACTGTCTCAGGCGCAGATGTTAGAGAAGCCCGGGGACCGGCGATCAGTGGCCCCAAGGCCGTTATCAATGGTATTTCATCGTCGTCCGATCATGCTGGCAAACATGCTATCAACCTCGCAGGAGGAACTTCGGTCGCTCTATTTTACAATCCCGCTCACGTTGTTAATGAGCTGGGGAGTTGGTGCAACACAGCTCGTAAAGCAACGAACGCTACCTTGGCTGCCAATGAACTAGCTACTGTTCTCATGAAAAATCAATCGAATCGTACGTCCGTGCTGAACTGGTATGTTGATGGTGAAGGAAGCGCGCTACTCGCCAAGGCTTTGGAAAAAGTTACGGGTGAATTATCGCAGCAAAAATTCCGCTTTATTGATCCTACCGGAGATGTTGCCACTACTATTCAGCAGTTGAAGCATAAAAAGGCCCAGTTTGTTACTGAAGGCGACCTTATTTCCTATACAGGTAAGCGCAGCTCTACTGTTGCCATCGCTAGCCAGATGTATCGTTTGGCCAACATCATGGCAGTTGAAAAAGGCAAACCCGGCTTTGAGCAAAGAGAAAAAAATGCGAATAAGTTGGTAACCGGCCACACCCGAGCAAGCTCAGCAATGAGCGGCGCAAAAAATATGATTAAAAGCGGACAGGCAACTTTCATAGAAATGCTCAAGCAAGTTCAAGGAGCAATTTAAATGGCAGCGGAAATTTTGAGCCCTAGTTATCGACATGCACCGCTCGTCACTTATGACATCGATGGAGCTGAACTGATACTGCGCTTGCCACAACACAATGGCGGTTATGAACCACTTTTGCTGGGACGCAACGTCGACCTATCCGACATGGCGCTCTATCAAGAAGGAGGCCCGCCACTCAATTATTATTATCTGACGTTAATTGAAAATTCCTGGACCTATCGTTTTGCTGACTCGCCCATCGACGCTGGCTCATTTTTGCTAAGCGTCGCGGTAATGCGGGCAGTAAAAGTCGATGAGAAAACCTACAACCTTCTAGAAAAGGAATCTTTTTCACAGTGGGTACTTGAAGGAATGGAACAACTTTACGGTTCGCTTAATGAAGAAGAAAAGCTTGAGCTACAACTAAATGATCTTCCCGTCGTAGAGGAAGAAATGTGGCAATATCCTAAAACTCACAGTGACCTGACATTTTTTTCGAAGTGTGGTGTGGATTGGTGTTGCGGGTGGACAGACCACCCCAGCATGAGAAAGTTCGACCCATTCATTTGTGTGCCAATCAATAGCAATACCGCATTGAACTTTGGGGTTAGGTTTGGTGGTTTTAATCCTGAGTACTTCGACTCAATAGAAACTATTGAGATCACAAAAAAAGCCTTGCTGCAAGAATTTCTTGAGCACGTTCATATCAACTATGCCCCCGAAACCTTAGCGGAAATCAGTTAGTAACAACCCA
>CAMLOU010000112.1 GCA_946481735.1 uncultured Cellvibrio sp. | reverse complement strand
AAAACGCATGACAAATTGACAGGGCAGTCAATTTGCACAGCGAAGCTGCCCGCAGGGTGAGCTACATGGATGTGGCGAATGCATCATCCTTGTAGCTCCCTCAAGTCATCCCTGACTTGAGGGTTTCGAAACAAAAGGCCTAACGCCAAACTCGCATTGCATATCAATCGCGTGTTTCGTTCACCGTAATACGGGTTGAAACCGCACCTACAACGCGACGGTTTTGCTCGCGACCTTCAACGGTATTGTTATCCGCCACCGGACGCTCTTCGCCAAAACCGACGGCTTTCACACGATCCGCTTCAATGTTCATGCGTTGGATCAACACATCACGCACGGAATTGGCGCGACGTTGTGACAGGGTTTTGTTGTAGGCGTCAGAGCCGCTGCTGTCGGTGTGACCTTCGACCGTAACTTCGGTATTTTCATACTGGTTCATGAAGGTGGCGAGGTCGCGGATATCAGACATGTACTCTTCTTTCACCACGGCGCTGTTGGTATCGAACTTCACTGCAAGGTTGATCGATACAGTTTCCGTCAACTTCAGCACACAGCCTTCGCTGTCCACTTTGTATTGGCGCGCGGTGCCGGGGCATTTGTCCTTGGAGTCCAGTACGCCGTCGCCATCGCTGTCAGCTTCTTCGATCACGGTCGGTGCGGCAACGGGTTCCGGTGCCGGGGTTGCACGGCGCGGTTCGCCTGCACCGAACAGGAAGCTGATACCGGTGCTGAATACTACATCGGTGTATTCCTCATCGAGGCTGTTGAACAAACGCACGTCGGTGCGCCATTCCCAATTGCGTGCGAAACGGTTTTTCAGGCCGAGACCGGCATTGAGCAGCGTTTCATGGCTGGGATCGCCACCCTCAGGGCTCAGGCGCTGATCGCCTGCACCAAAGGCCGCGTAGGGGCGCCAGTTTTGGTCATCGCCGAAATGATAAAGGGCATCGAGGCGATACTGGGTGCCGCGTACATCAACACCGGTTTGCTCGATGTCTGCGTCATATTCGTTAGCCACCACTTCCAGGGTCCAGCGATCAGTGATGGGTAAACCCAGACCGAGGTGGTAGTTGTTGGTGTCATCCAGGTCGTTGCCGAACAGGATGCGGCCAATGCCGAGGTTGATTTCTGCAGTGTGATCTTGTGCGCTGACACCGGTACTGGCAGCGGCAATCAGTGCAGATAAGGTAAGAACTTTCGCCGATGGGTTTGCCATTTGTTACTCCTTAAGCAATAGCGAGTGAAATTTAACAACGAGGTTTGAGGTAGGTCCGGTGCGGATGTAGCTGTAAATATGCGGGGCATTAAGGCATTTTGATAAAACAACGTCTGTTTGTGCTCACACATAAATACATGCAGCCGGGGAAGTATTTGAGAAATTATCTCTGGAATTGCAATAACAATTGTGCGACGTCCTTGTCGCCTGCGCTGAAACGGATAAAAGAATTCAGCGTGTTTCAGTGGTGGTAATTTTGGTTGATACTGCGCCGACGACACGACGATTCTGTTCGCGACCTGCTGCGGACTCATTGTTCGCAACCGGGCGTTCTTCACCGTAACCGACCGCCGTCACACGATCTGCTTCAATCCCCATGCGCTGCACCAGCACCTCACGCACTGCGTCGGCACGGCGTTGCGATAAGGCTTTGTTATACGCATCGGAACCGCTGCTGTCCGTGTGACCTTCAACGGTAACGACGGTATTGGCGTATTGGTTCATGAAGGTGGCCAGATTGTTGATATCGGCCATGTATTCTTCTTTGACGACCGCACTGTTGGTGTCAAATTTCACAGCCAGATTAACGGAAACTGTCTCGGTTAATTTCATCGGGCAACCGTCGGCATCGACCTTGTACTGGCGAGCAGTGCCGGGGCATTTGTCTTGCGAGTCCAGCACCCCATCGCCATCGCTGTCAGCTTCTGGTGTGGTAGCAACCACGGGTGCAGGTGTCGGGGCTTTTTTAACGGGTTTGGCACCGAACAGATAACTGATACCGAGGTTCAATGCTACATCGGTATATTCTTCATCAAGGCTGTTAAACGCGCGTACGTCCGTACGGAATTCCCAATTGTTGCCCAGGCGGCGCTTGGCGCCGGCGCCCAAGTTCAACAGGGTATCGCGAACACCTTCAGTGCCGTCGGCTTCGCGCTCCTGGTCTCCTATGCCGAAGGCCAGGTAAGGCCGCCACACATTGACGGTGTCCAGGTGGTACAGCAGATCCAGGCGGTACTGACGGCCATCAATTTCAATTGCGCCGGTTTCGGTATCGGTACTGTAACCACTGGCAATCGCATCGAGTGTCCACCGCTCATTGAGCACGTAACCCAGGCCAAGATTCAGATGATTGGCATTTTCCAGGGGCTCTTCAAAAAAGGTGCGACCGGCACCGAGATGCAGCTCCAGTTTGTGGTCCTGGGCATTGGCTGTGAAGGGAAGGGCGGCAGCTGCAATGAGCGCAGAAACCAGAAGTTGTTTGTTCGCCATTTCGTTCTCCTTTGAAAATAGCTGGGTCATTAATCGCGCGATTGGCCGGCAATTTTAAGCGCCGGTTGTTTGCAAAACTGATGCAAAAAGCGTTGAGCGGAAGGGCCTTCGCGCACAACCAACGCATAGATCCTGATATCCCTTTCATTGTTATCATTGAATTGCGCGCACGATAGCAAATTAGTTCAGGCGTTGGAATAACAAATCCCATACACCGTGACCCAGGCGCTCGCCGCGCTTTTCAAATTTTGTGACAGGGCGATAGATCGGTCGCGGTGAATAATCACCGGTCTCGGACAGGTTGCCAAAACCTTCCGCCTGGCTCATCACCTCTAACATATGCTCGGCATAGTTTTGCCAATCTGTGGCGAGGTGAAATACGCCACCCGGGATTAATTTCTGACGGATTTTTTGTACGAAAGCCGGTTGCACAATCCGGCGTTTATGATGCTTTTTCTTGTGCCACGGGTCGGGGAAATACAGTTGCAGACGCGCCAGGCTGGCATCGGGAATGCAGTCTTCCAGCACATCCATGGCATCCGCCATAAACACGCGTAAATTGGCTAATCCTTCCTTGCCAGCCTGATTAATCAGGCGGCCCACACCGGGCGGATGGACTTCGATACCGATGAAGTTTTTATCCGGCTCGTTGCGCGCCATCTCCAGTAACGAATCGCCCATACCAAAACCAATCTCCAGAACCGTCGGCGCTTCGCGCTGAAATGTGTCCGCGAGATTTAGCAGTCCAGCATGCAAACTCAGTCCGTAACTCGGCCACCACTGGTCAAAGGCCGCTTTCTGGCCGAGGGTAATACGCCCGGCACGAATCACAAAACTGCGGATGGATTTAGGTTTGAATTCGGGTTTGATCTCGAAGGTCGGTTGGTCGTCGAGCTTGGTATCGATAGGCATGGATAAGGTTTTCAGGGATAAGGGAAAAGAAAATCTGCTGTTCAGAGTTTTAATTTTATGGCGGCTACCAGTAATGAGAGCCAGCCTAATAAAAAGCATACACCGCCTAATGGTGTAATCGGGCCGAGGAGACGCGGACCACCGAGGGCTAGGCCATAAAGGCTGCCGCTGAACAACAGGGTGCCGATGATAAACAGAATGCCGCCGGTTTGCAGCCAGATATTGTGGCCGACACATTTCAACAGGGCCACAATCCCCAGCAAGGCCAGTGCGTGATACATCTGGTATTGCACACCGGTTTGAAAGACGGCGAGCATCTCCGGCGCTAAACGGGCTTTTAAGCCGTGGGCGGCAAATGCGCCGAGACCGACGGCGAGGAATCCGCTGAGTGCGGCACAAAATAATAGCCATTGTCCCATGGGTGCTTCTCGACGTTGTTTTTGGTTATTGGCGGGTTGGTGTGGCAATAAAAAAGCCGCGCACTGGCGCGGCTTTTGAAGGTTAATTACATGAACTGGATCAGGCTTCCAGCATCATGTTCTTAACCTTGTTCATCGCATTTTTTTCCAGCTGACGAATACGCTCGGCGGAAACACCATATTCAGCAGCCAGATCATGCAAGGTTGCTTTGTCATCGTTCAACCAGCGACGTTGCAGAATAGTACGGCTGCGGTCATCCAGTTTTTCCATGGCAAGCTCAAGGCTGTTGACACTGGTTTCTTCCCAGTCAGCCGCTTCCAATTGCGAAGCCGGGTTATAACGATTGTCTTCCAGGTAGTGCGCCGGTGCGACGTAGCTTTCGTCATCGTCATCGTCGCTGGCATCAAAGGCGGCATCATAAGAGGCCAAACGACCTTCCATCTCGCGCACGTGCTTGATGTCTACGCCCAGATCCTCGGCCACAGCGGCCGCTTCGTCGTTACTCAACCAGGCCAGACGCTTCTTGGCGCCGCGCAGGTTAAAGAACAATTTACGTTGTGCCTTGGTGGTAGCGATCTTGACGATGCGCCAGTTGCGCAGGATAAATTCGTGGATTTCAGCCTTGATCCAGTGCACCGCAAAGGACACCAGACGCACGCCTTTCTCGGGATTAAAGCGCTTCACGGCTTTCATCAGGCCGACATTACCTTCCTGGATCAGATCACCCAGTGGCAGGCCATAACCGTTGTAGGAACGGGCAATATGCACCACAAAGCGCAGGTGGGCCATTACCAGCTTGCGGGCTGCATCGAGATTGCCGTTGTAGTACAAATCCTCCGCTAACTCCTGCTCCTGCTCGACGGTCAGGATCGGAAAGCTGCTGACTCCCTGAACATAGGCATTGAGGTTTGCACCCGGGGCAAGGACGCCGATAGGTTGCAGACTTGTGCTCATGTAAGTTACCTCCAATAAAGATGTAGGCCGAGTGTAGCATTAGTCAGATTAGAGTGCTACGCACTGACAAGTTCCATAGCGGTCGCGTAAAACTGTTTTAAATCAGTAGGTTGGGGCAAAAATTGTATGAATATTGATTCATTTGGCAAGCATTTGATCAATTGCAAATTTCTATGGCTATGGACGGGTTGGCTCAATGAGGCTCGATATGTGACAGGTGTCGCCCCACGGCAATCCATGCGCCCAACAAGCCCGTAATGCCGGCCAACAGCACCAGTTGCAGGCTATGGATAAAGCCTAAGCCTTGTAAACGAAAACTGCTTTGATACAGATCAGCCAGATGCGCCACCGGTCCGGCCAGCCACCCCAGGCCTATCGCCAGCAGGATCAGGGCCAGCAGGCCACCGCCCAGGCCATACCAGAGGCCGGTATACAAAAAGGGACGGCGCACATAGGCATTGGTGCCGCCTACCAGTTTCACTACCAGGATCTCGTCGCGCCGGTTTTCAATCGCCAGGCGGATAGTATTGCCAATCACCAGGATCACACCCAGTGCCAGCAAGCCAGCCAGGGCCATAACCACACGTTGAGCCACCGCCATAAACTGATGCAGGCGTTGGACCCATTGCATATCAATCCGCACATCGGTCACCAGCGGATCCTGGCGGAGAACCTGCTCCAGTGCTTCCAGGCCGGCGGGCGTGCTTCCAGCCAATCCGGGCTGTACCAGCAGCACGCCGGGCAGCGGGTTTTCATCCAGGCTATCCACCACGTCGCCGAGGCCTGACGCCGTCTTGAATTCTTCCAGCGCAGTCGCGGGGGATACATAGGTCACCTGCGCAATATCTGCGCGGTTAGCCCAGCGACGGCGCAGTTCTTCGGCCTGGCTATCGGAGACCTGCTTGTTGAGAAAGACCGAGATCTGACTGGAATCCTGCCAGCTGTAGCCGATGTTCTGGATATTGGTCAGCGCGATATAAAGCACCGCCGGTAACGCCACGGCAATAGCCACCACCAGCCAGGTCATCAGGCTTTGCAGCGGCGTGCGCAGCAGGCGCAGCAAGCTGTCGATGGCGGTGGTGCTGTGATGGGCCATCCAGGCGTCGAAACGATCACCCAGGCGGGATTTGCTCTGCACCGCTCCCTGTGGGCGGGCAGCAGGCGGCGTGCGGTCGGCAGCGGCGGCGCGGTTGGGGCGGACGGGTTTCACCAGAGCACTCCATCGTGAGCGACCTGGCCATGGCTTAAGCCCAGCACGCGCTTATTCATACGTTTAAGCAATTCCAGGTCGTGGCTGGCGATCATGATGGTGACGCCGACTTCATTAAACTGGCGAAATAAATTCATGATCTCCGCTGAAAGCTCCGGATCGAGGTTGCCAGTAGGTTCGTCGGCCAGCAGGACAGAAGGTTTGTTAACCACGGCGCGGGCAATCCCCACCCGCTGCTGTTCGCCGCCTGACAGCACGATAGGATTCTGCTGCTCTTTATCCAGCAGGCCCACCTTATCCAGGGCGGCGCGTACCCGTCGCCCGGTTTCTGCCGGGGTATTACCGGCGATTTGCAGCGGCAGGGCCACGTTGTCAAAGACGCTGCGATCAAACAACAGTTGATGGTTCTGAAAGACCACGCCGACATTGCGGCGGTAGTAGGGAATCTGCCCGGACGACAAACGATTGAGGTTCCGCCCGTCGACAAAGACCTGTCCCTGGGTGGGACGCTCCATCAACATAATGAGCTTCATCAGCGTGCTCTTGCCAGCGCCGGAGTGGCCGGTGAGAAACACCATCTCGCCGCGTTCGACCTCAAAGTCAACGCGGGTCAGCGCTTCGTGGCCGGAGGCATAACGTTTACTGACGTTGTCGAAACGGATCACAGGGGGTCCTGTTGATTAAACAGCGCCTGGATAAAGGGCTCCGCGGCAAAGGGTTGCAGGTCATCGATACCCTCGCCCACGCCGATGAAGCGCACCGGCAAGCCAAATTTCTTGCTCAGGGCGAAGATCACCCCGCCCTTGGCGGTGCCGTCGAGCTTGGTCAGGGCAATGCCGGTGACACCTGCAGCATCGATAAATTGTTGGGCCTGGTTGACCGCATTCTGGCCGGTGCCTGCATCCAGCACCAGCAGGACTTCATGGGGCGCACTGACATCCAGCTTGGCCATAACCCGCTTGACCTTGCTCAGCTCTTCCATCAAATGGTCTTTGTTATGCAGGCGGCCAGCCGTATCGGCGATGATTACATCCATCTTGCGCGACTGCGCGGCCTGCACGGCATCGAAGATAACCGAAGCGCTGTCGGCGCCGGTATGCTGAGCAATCACCGGCACGTTGTTGCGCTGACCCCAGACCTGTAGCTGTTCAACGGCTGCCGCACGAAAGGTGTCCCCCGCCGCGAGCATGACCTTCTTGCCCTCGTTTTGCAGGCGCTTGGCCAGCTTGCCGATAGTGGTGGTCTTGCCCACCCCGTTCACACCAACAACCAGGATGACATAAGGCTGTTTGGCCTTATCGATCACCAGCGGCTGTTCTACCGGGCGCAGCAAGCCGGCGAGTAATTCGCGCAGCGCGCGAAACAGGGCATCGGCATCAGCCAATTGTTTACGGGCGACGCGTTGGGTGAGGTTGTCAATGATTTCGCTGGTCGCATCGATACCCACGTCGGCGATCAATAGCTGGCTTTCAATATCTTCCAGAAGCTCATCGTCAATATTCTTTTTGCCGAGAAACAGGTTGCCCAACCCTTCGGCGAAGTTGTTGCTGGTGCGACTCAGCCCTTGTTTGATACGTGCGAAGAAGCCAGGTTTGGCGGCGGGTTCGGGTTGTGCGGGTGCTTCTGCAGGGATGGGGGACGCCGAGGAATCCGCCCTGGAATCATCCACCGGGGACGGCTCCACTGGCGCTTGTTCCTGAGTCACCTCGGGAACCTTGGGAGACTCGGGTTCAGACTTATTGAAGAGCTTTTTGAAGAACATAGAGAGAATTCGTTGCTTATCGACTGAAAAGAAAGGCGCTATCCTACCACTTCTATTGTGACCAGAGAGAGCGCCCGCTGTTGAAACCGCCCGCCCCAACACCCGCCAAATCCCGTTCTACTGCACCGCGCGGCGTCAACCAGTTACGGATCATTGGTGGCCAATGGCGCGGGCGCAAACTGGGTTTCCCCGACGTGGAAGGGCTGCGACCTACCGGTGACCGGATTCGCGAAACCCTGTTTAACTGGCTCGCCCCTGAGATTCGGGGTGCCCGCTGCCTGGATCTGTTTGCCGGTTCCGGCGCGCTGGGTCTGGAGGCCTTATCGCGGGGTGCGGGCGCCAGCTTGCTGGTAGAGCGGGATGCACAGGCCTCGGCACAGTTACGCGCGAACCTGGCGTTGCTGCAAGCGGAGCAGGGCAGCCTGCTGAATGCGGATGCTCTGACCCTGTTGCGGCAGGGTAATTCCGCAGCGCCTTTCAATGTGGTGTTTGTCGACCCGCCGTTTCAATTAAACCTGTGGCAAGCCGTGGTGGATGCTTTGGAAGCCGGTGGCTGGCTGGCTGATGAAGCCTCGATCTATATTGAATCCGGGCGTGAATCGGTTTATCACGTGCCCCCTAACTGGTCCCTCCATCGCGATAAACAGGCGGGGCAAGTGAGTTATCGGTTGTTCTATCGTTTTCAACCCGCCTGAATCAGCCCTCCGGCTGCAGGGGTACAAATTCGCTGTACAAGCCGGTGTTATCAAAGGCAGCAATCTGGAATTCATGGCGGCCTTCCAGCCATTCGATGTAGTAATCCGTCGTCCAGGGATCGTCGATGATGACGGAAATATATTTTTGGTCAGTGCCTTGCCGGTAGCGAAGTTCGTAGCCACCCAGTTCGGTAATATCCAGCTCGTCCCCGTTCTCGCGCTGCGCCGGTGGCGTCCAGCTCAGGCTGACCGGCCCTTTGAAGTCCGGGTCCGTAGTGGTGGGTGGCGGAGTATCGGTAGATGTGCCGCTGTCACCGCTTCCGCCGCCGCAGGCGCTCAACAGTAACGTCAGGCACAGCATCGATAACGCGGCGGCTTGCCGCCAGGGGTGAGGGCGAAAGGGAATGTGATTGACCATATTGCTTACCGTGTATATTCCTTCGTAATACTTGCGTTGGGCAGACTGTTTACACAGCGGGCTACGTGCGTCGAGCAACATATAGCGTCTGTTGCTGGCGGTCAAATGGCGGTTATCTGTGCACTATGGAAAGTGATGGGAGGACGGCGGCAGGATTGCGTGGGTACCACAGGATTACTGGCCAGTGCACAGTGAATTTTGTACTATCTGCGTCCCGCTGCCCGACAGCGCCCGACCCGAGATTGGCTATGCGTACAGTTGTTTACCCCGGCACCTTTGATCCCATCACCAACGGCCATATCGATCTGGTGGAGCGCGCCTGTCGGCTATTCGATAAAGTCATCGTCGCGGTGGCGGCCAGCAGCCGCAAAAATCCCCTGTTTACCCTGGATGAGCGGGTAGAGCTGGCCCAGGACACCCTGTCCCATTTGCCCAATGTGGAAGTGTGTGGCTTCGATATCCTGCTGGTGGACTTTGTGCGTCAGAAAAGTGCCCAGGCGGTGCTGCGTGGTTTGCGGGCGGTGTCGGATTTTGAGTATGAATTCCAGCTGGCCAATATGAATCGCGCACTGGAACCGAATATGGAAAGTTTATTCCTTACCCCTGCCGAACATCTCTCGTATATTTCCTCATCCATCGTACGCGAGATTGCCATGCTCAGTGGCGATGTCAGCAAGTTTGTTGCGCCGGCGGTGGAGTCAGCGTTAGTTAAAAAATTCGCCCGCAACTAGAAACCACCCCAAACAGCGTCTGACGGCCTGATGCCGCTATTTCTGGCAATGAGTGCAATACACCGTGGTGCGATCATTCATGCGAATTTCCTTGAGCGGTTTTGCGCAGACTGCGCACGCCTCTCCGCCGCGGCCATAGACCAATAACTGCTGTTTGAAATAACCGGGCTTGCCATCACCACCAACAAAATCCCGCAGGGTTGTGCCGCCCTGGTCAATCGAACGCTGCAACACAAACTGAATATCGCGCACCAGATCCTCACAGTTTTTGCGGGTCAGTGAACCGGCTTTGCGAGTCGGTTTAATGCGCGACATAAACAGGGATTCATTGGCATAAATATTACCGACGCCCACCACCACGCGACTGTCCATGATGAATTGTTTTATCGCCTGACTGCGGCGCCGGGTGCGCTGGAATAAATAATCCGCCGTGAAGTCTGCAGTCAACGGCTCGGGCCCCAGATGGGTCAGCAGCGAATGGGTTAGTGGATCGCCCTCCAGCCACAGCAGGCAACCAAAACGGCGCGGGTCGCAATAGCGCAGCACCACATCGCCAAACACCAGATCAAAGTGATCGTGCAATTGCGGCGTATCCGAGGCCTTAACAATACGCAAGCTGCCGGACATACCCAGATGAATCAGTGCGTGGCCGTGGGCGAACTGCAAGAGTAAATATTTTCCCCGGCGACTCGCCGCGAGTAATTTTCGGCGCGCCAGCAAGGTAGTTAATTCAGCGGGAATTGGCCAGCGCAAACGCGCTTGGCGCACCACCACCTGCGTAATCTGGCGGCCCAGGATATGCGGCGTAATACCGCGCAGGGTGGTTTCGACTTCGGGTAACTCGGGCATGGATAATAATCACCGTCATGGTTGAACGGGGCACTATAGCATTCAACCCTTATAACCAGAACGTTGGTTCCGGGAATTTTTTTCCGGCAAATTATGCGAAGGTATTTCTTACAGGTTTAGTCGGCGGCGTTAGGGTACTTTTTTATAATTTGCTGATTTATATGGCTTTTATGTAATTGGCTTGGGAATTGCTATTTTGTGCATGCGATTCAACAGCATCACTTTCGACAAGGATGTCTTTTATTTTCCGCTGCCAGGCGGAACTTTGCAGTGAGCTGTCAGCGATCCACCGCGTTAATCCGCAGCATTAAATTCAATTGATTCACCACCAGTTGAAATTCTTCAAACTGACGCTCAGTCATCGCCTTGCCCGCCGCGTCGGCATACACCACGGCCACGATGCGCTTATCCAGTTTCAATCCGCCCAGCATGCAATCGCCACCCTCGGTAATCTTGCGCAGAATGCCGGGTGGTGTCGCATCCTTATCGGATTCATGCCACAGCGGATGTTGTGCGCGCAGGAATTCGTGCAGTAACTCACCCTTGTGCAAACGTTCCAGTTCAATGCGGCCGTCTTCGCGCCAGTGGTTGGTGCCTTTACCGGCAATATAGCGAACATCCAGGCACTTGCTGTCGTAGTCCATCATCGCGATAGCGGCGCGCTGCATCCCGGCTCCTTCATGCAAAGCCAGCACCGCGCACTGCATAACCGCCGACATACTTTCACCATCGATCATCAAGGTGTGCATCTGGTTGAGGTACTGCGACAATTCATAACCCGTGGATTGCGTGGAATGTTTTGCCTCGATTGCTTCGCGTTGCGGCAAGGCTTTTAGCAGGCTTTCCGCACCGTAGGTCTTGGCAATCACGGAGGCTTCTTCGGCCATCAATAAAATTTGTTTATGCGCGTCCTCCACGGAAATTTCACACTGCTCGCTGATCTGTTCGCACAGTTGTACCATACGGGCGTGGTGCATGCCTTTGTGAATATGCAGGCTGACTTCATTGCCAAGATTCACCACGTGCGCCATCAAACTGTGCTTGCCCTGGCGGTCGCAGGCTTCAGTCACCAATTCACCGAGGGACCATTCGCGAATCAGGGATTTGTTGAGGTGGTGAATATCCACGCCCAGGTATTCCATGCTCAAACCCAATTCATTTTCCGGATGCAAATCCCGCGCGCTGATAAATTTTTCCGCAGCCTCCCGGCCAGTGGACAGAATGGCCAATTCCCCGATGTGGCGCAGCAGCGCCGCAATAAAAACCTGTTCCTGTTTTTCGTTGTTCAGGTAAGGCACCATCGCGCGGGCCTGCACGGCGGCGTGAAAGGATTTTGCCAGGCGCTGGATCAATAATTCACGCGGTTTTCCTTTGAGAAAACTGTCGATCAACGAACTGGCCAGCGTGATATTTTTTAGATTGATAAACCCGATCTGCACAATCGCACGGGAGATGGTTTTGATGGGGGTGAAGGAGCGATTGTAGTGGACCGAATTGGCGATCTTGAGTACTCGCGAGGTCAGGTCGGCATCGCGCAGGATAATCTGGGTGAGGTCATGGGTAGAACTTTGATTATCGTCGCTGAGTTCGCAGATGGCTTTGACAACTGAATTCAGGGTGGGTAAATCCTGGTCCGACAGCACGCGCATCCAGGCCTGTAATCCACGAATATCACTCATTGTTATTATCCTGAGAAACGAGGGGTTCTCTCAGTATAGATGCGCTTGGGCGGCCTGTTATTTTGTTTTAACTGCCTATAAGGTCATGGGGCACGACATATGAAGTTTGGTTTTGGATTAACTTTCAATCAGCGGCTTTTTGCATAAGTCACTGATCTTTTCGCCAATTAACTCGGCGGCATCATTGAACGGCATCAGCACCCGGTCAGCGCCATTAGCCTGCAAGGTGCCGGCATCTTCCGAGTGATGAGCGGTCACCACCGTCTTACCTTCAAACCCCGCGCGCTGCAGGGTTTTGAGCAGTGCCAAATTGGCATGAACCAAGGGGATGCTGCTGATGACAAAACGCGTATGCTTGAGCGGCAGCTGTTCGGCCAGTTCCGGGTCTTCCAGATCGCCGTATTGCGTATCGACGCCTTCATCCTGCCAGCGCTTGATCAGCTGTGGGTCAAAGTCCAGCGCAATGATAGTTAAATCCTGTTTTTTCAGTTGCCGCACAATGTTGCCGCCGTAGCGCCCGAGCCCAAAGATAATCGCATCCACTGCGCGCTCTTCATTGCGGCGCGCCTGCGCTTCACGAAATGGATTTTTGCGTTCAAAGATATCGAGTAATGGCGAGAGTTTTTCAAACAACGGATGCGAATAAATAATCATGTAGGTCGACAAACCGATGGTGACCAAGCCCACCAGTGTGATTAATCCCAATACTTCATCATTGATATGGCCGATGGTGATCCCCAGGGCGGCGAAGATTAACGAAAATTCGCTGATCTGGGCTACGGTCAAGCCGGCGAGGAAGCCGGTGCGTTTGCGATAGCCCATCAAGCCCATGATGATCATGACAATCAATGGATTGCCGATTAACACAAATAACGAGAGTAAAATCGCTGGCCACAGTTGTTCGCCCAGCAGTGAAAAATCCAGTTGCGCGCCGAGGTTGACGAAGAAAAATAATAAAAAGAAATCGCGAATACTGGTCAAACGGCCGCTGATGACTTCGCGGTAGTGAGTCGAGGCCAGGGATACGCCGGCGAGGAAGGCGCCCACCTCGCGACTGAACCCCATCAACTCACTGCCCGCCGCCAAAACCACCGCCCAGGCGATGGCAAACAGCACCAGTAACTCCTGGGAGCTGGCCAGGAAGCGTGTCAGGCGCGGCCAGACAAATTTCATCACCAGGCCGGTCAATACAATCAATGCCGTGGCCTTTAAGGTCATCAGCGCAATGATCTTTAATAAACCGTCATCCGCGTTCTGGCTCATGCCGGACAAGGCGATCATCACCAGGATCACCACAATATCCTGCACAATCAAAAATCCCACGGCGATCTGCCCGTGCAGGGAATCGATTTCTTTTTTGTCTGACAGCAATTTGACGATGATGATGGTGCTGGAAAACGTCAGGGCGATGGCGATGTACAATGAGGCCATCGTATCGAAACCCAGCGCCAGCGCGATTAAAAATCCGAACAGGGACGTGAAGATGACTTGGCCGAGGCCGGTGGATAATGCGACCCAGCCGGTGGTGCGGATCAGCCCCAGGTCCAGTTTCAAACCCACCACAAACAGCAAAATGGCAATGCCCATGTCGGCCATTAAATGAATTTTATCGGGGGAAGAGATCATATCCATGCCCGCCGGCCCCGCCAGGATACCCAATGCAATAAAGGCGACGATCAGCGGCTGCCGTAAAAATTTTGCAACGACCCCGAACAGCGCTGCCAGCAGCAGTAGCACAGAAAATTCAACGAAGGGGCTGTGGGCAATAACGGTGTCCATGATGTATGGCTCGCAGAAAAAGTTGCCGGGAGTATAGCTGACGCCGACTCAGGCGCGTTGTTGCAGATCAAGGAAATTCCACCGCTTATGCGTACTCATGCTCCCGAATCACTTCCAGGAATTCATCGCCAAAGCGCTCCAGTTTGCTGTCACCCACGCCGGAAATGGTCAGCAGTTCACTGGGCGTGAGTGGACGCTGTTCGAGCATCTCGCGCAGTGTGGCGTCATGGAAGATGACATAGGGCGGTACGCCGTGTTCTTCCGCCAGGCGTTTGCGACAGGCGCGCAAGGCAAACCACAGGCCTTCGTCTTCCGGGGACACGGCAACGGGCGTGCGGCGCGTTGTGCTCGCAGCGGTGGCTTTGATGTCGCGGCGCAATTGAATGGCTTGCTCGCCGCGCAATACGGGACGGCAGGCGTCATTCAA
>CAMLOU010000111.1 GCA_946481735.1 uncultured Cellvibrio sp. | reverse complement strand
CGTTATGCTGGCTTTTTTGTTTTTGGTCGATCGGTTTTTATCTCGGTCATGCATTATGGATGGCATTGCATGTGACAGTGGGTGAGTATCTTTTGGTGTTGGGCTTGATGTCGGATTACGACGCTCGCGATGCGAGCCTCTAATTCGACCTACGGGAGGTTGGACAGCGTAGCGTAATCCAACAAGCACATCCCAATTCCAAAACATGTTCTAACACCAACATTCGCACACTACTTAATACCATCGTCCCACCGAAAAACTATTTCAACTCCATCACAACACGAAAGCCGAGGTTTTCCTCGTAAGCATCCGGCGCATAACGATCACGCACGTGAGAGGCGATTTGTTCCACGTTGTTTTTGGATGAGCCGCCACGCACTACACGTTGGCTACAATTAGTGGTTTCATAGGCGCGTCCATCTTTGGGTTTCTTGTTGTAGTTCTCGACATAACAATCCTGAACCCATTCGGCCACGTTGCCGGCTGTGTCATACACGCCGAAATCATTGGCAGGGTAACTGCCAACCGGTGCTGTCTTGCTGCCAAACAAGCCGGAAAAACTGCTGTAGCAGCCGCGTCGACAATTGGCTCTATCCATTGCATCCCGGTCATTGTCGCCCCACCAGTAAAGTGTTCTGCTGCCGGCCCGCGCGACATATTCCCACTCTGATTCGGTGGGCAAGCGATAGGTTTCGCCACTCATCTTGCTGAGCCATTCGGTATAGGCGCGTGCGTCACTCCAGCTCACGTTGATAACAGGGCGATTCTTGCGGCCCCACCGATTGTCGCCGGGCAGGGCGCGATTGGTGGCTTTGGCGAATAGGTCGTACTCATCAAAGCTGACTTCATATTTACTGATGGCAAACGGCTTGTTGATGACAACGTTATGGACCGGCATACAGGTCGTATCGTTTTTATTCCCCATTAAAAAGCTGCCCACCGGAATACGCACCATCTCCGGGCCGCGCTTGCTGCCACCCAGATTGCTAACGAAGTTGGTGCTCGGAGGAATAACCCTTTCAAGGATATAGCTGGGCTGGAAATCTTTGTCGGCAATTTCAATCCACTCGTAGCGGGTTTCAAAACCGGGGTGGCTCACTTCGATATGGTAACGACCCGGTCTCAATAAAATGCCGTGCTGGTAACGCTCAGGAATATTCATGATCCTGACCCGCGCGTTGCTGGGTATGGTGTCTACCGTGAGCGCATAACGCGGCTCGGGTTCTGCCATGATCAGTGGCGGCGGTGACGTCACGGGTGCTGACGAGGCAGCTTGTGACGACGTTGTTGCCTCAATGGTTGTCGACAGGGCGGGAATCACCGGATCAATCACTTCATCAGCTGGTTGCGCCGCCGGTGCGGAAGACGCATTTACGCTGGAAGCCATTTGCCCCGCATTGGCCGGAGCGACAGGCGCTTCGTCTTCATTGACCAGCGCTTTAATACCAAAGCCGATGATGCCGAGCATAACAGCCCCGATGGCCAGCCGTGACCAAAGGCGACGGCGGGCGTTGTGAACCAGTTGCAGATGGGTGGCTTGATGAACCCGCGTTGATACAGCTGTTGAACGCTCATCTTCGTTTTCGCCGGTGATCAGGATCTCAGTAACACGGGTTTCCGGATGCTGATAGACGCCGCGCTGTGGCGTCCAGCGCAAGCGCAGCAGTTTTATCAGTTGGCGGTTGAGCGCGGCCCCCGTTGCGGCGACCAATGCCTTCAGTAGGGCGAGTGTGCTCAGTTCGGTTGGATTGGCGGTGGTCATGTAACTGCCGCGCCCATTAGTTTCCTGGGCTTCAATCGCATTCACCAGTTCGCGACCGCTCTGGAAACGCTTGTCGGGATCTTTCTCCAGCAAGCGATCAACTATCTTTTGATAATTCTGGTAATGCACAGGGAGCCTGGGTACCGGCGCACTCAGGTGTTTGATGGCGATGGCCACGGCGTCCTCGCCCTGAAAGGGTACGCTGCCCGTCAGCATCTCGTAAAACACGACACCGAGACTGTAGAGGTCAGAACGGCCATCCACCGGTTTACCGCGAGTCTGTTCCGGGCTCATGTAGTGCGGTGTGCCCACGACCTGGCCGACATTGGTCATCCGCGACACCCCGATCATGCCCTTGGCCACGCCAAAGTCCGAAAGCACCGCAGAATTGTCCGCGCGAAAGAGAATGTTTTCCGGTTTGATATCGCGATGGATGTAGCCTTTTTCATGGGCATGGTCCAGCGCACTGGCAATTTCGCGGGTAACGCGCAAAGCCTCTTCGGCGGTCAGGCCGGTCATCATCCGGTCGTGGACCGAGCCGCCGGGTAAGTAATCCATGGCGATGTAATTCAGGCTTTCATGACGACCAATGTCATAAATGGACACAATATTGGGATGGGATAACTGGCCGACGATATTGGCTTCGCGCTGAAAACGCTCACTGAAGGCCGGGTCACCATTGAGTGTCGGTGACATCACTTTAAGCGCGACAACGCGCCCCACGCTGATCTGGATCGCGAGGTAGACGGTGGACATGCCGCCTTGGGCAATTTTGCGAATAATGCGATAACCGGGTATTTGCATAGAAAGCGTTAAGTGCCTTATTTCACAATCGAGTAGAGCAGTACCAGCAGCGACACAACAGCGGCACCATAAATCAAAGCATCCCACCGGCGGCGGCCGGTGAGGTAGGGAATCCACTGCCATACCGACGCCAGGGGGTGACGGCGGGTGAAGGGTGATTCAATAACCTGCAAGGTAATATTGTCGTGACCGCCATTGGTCAGCGCGGCGTGCAATAACTGGTCGGCGGCGGTCTCGGTATCCTTGGCGTCACACAGCACCTGGGCGATGGCTTTATCATCCAGTTCATCACTGAGCCCATCGCTGCACAATAATATCCATTGGTTTCGTTGCCATTGCCCATGCACCATATCCACTCTGACATCGACCAGTTCTTGCGAGCCGATGCATTGGGTGATGATATTTTTCTCCGGGTGGTTCTCCAGCTCCTCGGCAGTAATCGCGCCGGAGTCCAGCAGCATTTGCACGTAAGAGTGGTCGGTGGTGAGTTGTTCCAGACGGCCGCCGTCGGCGGTATTGGTCCACAAGTAAGCACGACTGTCGCCCACCCAGGCAATTTCGTAATCGTTGTGATGGCTATATAAGGCCACTACAGTGGAACCCATTCCCAACGCACCCACGCCACGGGCCGCCGCTTCGAGCACCGCGCGATGGGATGCCTGGATGCTGTCGCTAAGGGAGGAGTTGGCATGTTTCTCACGGGTTTCCCGGACCGTATCGCGCACGATAGCGCTGGCGACTTCGCCGGCTTCGTGGCCGCCCATGCCATCCGCCACTAGCCAGATACCATATTCCGGCAGGCTCAGATAACAATCTTCATTGTTATCGCGAGCGAGTCCGGGGTGGGTAACGGCGCTGAAGTTGAGCGGGCGAGTGGGTATCATAAAGTGAGCGTCAATGCTGTCGTCTTCTTGGTCTGAATATAAATGATTAACCGCCGGGCGGCGCTACAGGGATTATCCCGTATATCCCTATGGCAAATTGTCGTTATAGCCTAAAGCAATATAGTTGAGTTTAAGGCTGAAAACCATGTGACCACGATTTTCAGCACTTGCCTCACAGCGTTTTGAGCACCAGGCCTAATTTACCCAACGCATCCCGCTGGCCATTATGGCTGACTACCGCGAGGCTGGCCTTTTCCGGGCGCAGGTAGGTGGAGGCCACCCGCTGCAGGTCGGCCAGGGTTACCGCCAGTACCCGATTACGGAATTGCTCGCGTTTTTCGCGGGTACGCCCGAAGAGTTCGGCGTGGTAGGTACTTTTGGCTTCGCCTGCCGGAGAACCGGGTTTATCGATACTGCCGATCACACCGAGGATGGCTTCTTCAACAGACTGCCAGTTATGGGAAGTGCTTTGCAGCCAGTCGAGCACCGCATCAAAGTCATTCAAGGTGTCCGCCAGACGCGGATCACGATAGGAATAGAAGCGGAAAGCGGCGCTGTGGTTGTCCTGATTGGCTCCGCCGCCGTAGGCGCCGCCTTGCTCACGGATGGTGCGATGCAAATAGCCGTTGCGCAGGAAGCCGCCCAAAACTGTCAGCACGGCTGCGTCCGGATGGTCAGCGGGTACGGTCGGATAGGCTTTTACACAGAAGTTAACTTGGGTGTTGGTTAGCCAGGCTTCGCGGATCTGCTCGTTTACCGGCGGTAGATAGAATGCCTGGAAATCTGCCGACACAGACTGGGCGGGCCAGCGATGTTGCAGGTCAGCCAGATAATCATCCAGGTGCTCCTGTTCACCCACCAGCAGGAACTGCCGTGGGGCATTCAGAACAAGTTGGTGGATGCAGGCGAGTTTCCCGGCGTAAGACCGAAGTTGCTGTTCATCGTCCAGGCTATTATCCAATGCCTTGAGTGCCTGAATGCCAGCCAGCCCGCTGAGTTCGTGCGTCAGTTTCGCGGCGGGGCTCATACCGGCACAGGCGGCGCTCATGGCCAGGCTATGGCCATTCCCGGTGACACTTTGCTCGCGCCGGGCGCGGGTTTGTGCGACCAATTCACGCAACCGACTCAGTTCATCAAAGCGCACCTGGGTTAGCGTGGCCTGCATTAAATCACTCATGGCGCCGCTGTTACGGGTCAGTGCTTTGGCGGACAGCGTCAGATAAGCATCAATAGCCTGTACATCATCGCCGCTGCCGCGTACGCTGCTGAATGCATTGATGGAACCGACCACCTCGGCTTGCCAGCGCTGGGTAGCCAGGTAATCTTTATCGCCCACCCCCAGTTCGGTCATGGCGATGCAATAGAGCGGTAACAGGGGTTTCAACTCGTCGTTCAGGGCGGGCAGTTTGCAGGTGATCTGTTGATAGACCAGGCCATTGGTGCCGGCACTGTAACGCCGCAGGGGGTAACCGTTGAAGGTTTCGTGGCTGCCACCGATGTAATGCAGTTGCGGTGGTATGTCTTCCAGGCCGACCTTGGGCAGAAGGCTTTCGTCATCCTTGCGCAATTGGCGGGCCTGTAAGGCCTGGCTGCGCTCGATAATCGCCTGTTTGTCGGCTTCACTCAGTTGGCTTTTCAGTTCAGCCAGCCGGGCAATTTCCGCTTGTTTGACACGCTGATTCATCTGCGCATCCGGACGCAGGGTCAGGCGGACGCGGTGCGGGTTTTCAAGCAGTAATTTGCGGGCTAATTGCTGAATAAAATCCGGTTGCTGGATCTTGGTGCGCAGGTCTGCCAATGCGGCGTCCAGATCCAGCAGGGCAATGGGATCTCCGCGATGGGTCGCCGCCGTCAGGCTGGTCATGATCAGTTGCAAACCGTAGGGATACCCGTCGCCACCCACCTCGCGCTGCTGCAGTTCCAGTTGGTGCAGGGAAGCTTCCAGCAATTGTTGGGGAACACCTTCCTCTGCAACCCGCTGTAAGGTATCCAGGATAAGCTGTTCAATCCGATCTACATCCTCCAGGGCACAACCTTCGAGGCCGCAGACAAAGGCGATTTCGTGCTGCGAATCGTCCATGCCGCACAAAGGGGAGGGCGCCTGACCCAGGTCTGTTGTTTCCAGGGCTTGCTGTAAGGGTGATGCGCTGTTGTCCAGCAACACGTTGGACAACAAATGGGCTTCCAGGCTCTCCGCCAGGTTGGTGGTTTTACCCAATAACCAGGCCATGACGACATGGGTTTTATGGTCCAGGTCTTCACCCTCGGTCTCGTCCAGCGGATAGGCTTCTTCAACGCTGATAGGAGCGTAGTAGCGTTTTTCTGCCGGTACGCTGATAACACTGTCCAGCGCTTCAAAACGCGACAGCGCCTGGGATTCAAAGCGCGCTTGATGGGTGGCGGCCGGAATATCCCCGTAGGTCATAAAGATGGCGTTACTGGGGTGATAGTGGGTCTGGTAGAAATGTTTTAGCTGCTCATACGTCAGGTCAGGGATGTGCTCGGGGTCACCGCCACTGTTGTAGTGGTAAGTGGTGCTGGGATAAAGGTATTTACACAGCGTATGCCAGAGTTGCGAAGCTACGGAGCTCATGGCGCCTTTCATTTCGTTATAGACCACGCCCTTGAACACCAGCTCCGAGTCAGGGTTATCCGTTTCTGCGAATTCCACGCGATGACCTTCCTGTGCAAAATCCAGTTCATCCAGGCGCGAGAAAAATACGGCATCCAGGTACACGTCCAGGAGGTTGTTAAAATCCTTGAGGTTTTGACTGGCGAAGGGATAAGCCGTCCAGTCCGAGCTGGTGAAGGCGTTCATAAAGGTATTGAGTGAGCGGCGCACCATCATAAAGAAAGGGTCGCGCACCGGATATCGTTCGCTGCCGCACAAGGCGGTATGCTCCAGGATGTGAGCCACGCCGGTTGAGTCATGGGGTACGGTACGCAGGGCAACGAGAAACACATTTTCATTATTATCGGCGGCGAGGTGAATATGCTGCGCACCGGTGGCCTTGTGGCGATATTCCTCTACCCGGATCTTCAGGGCTTCAATGTGTTGGCTGCGCAGTAACTCAAAACTGGGGTGGGCAATAGTCATAAAACGCTCGGAATCCTGTAGGTGAGAACGGCGAGAAAATACCTCAGTGGCGCGGTGGTATAAAGGCTTGCTGTTGTCGCACAAATCCTTTGAATGCGTGTAACAGCGGAGCGTAATCCACCCGGGTATTTTCCAATTGCTGTAAAGCGTAACAACTTGCTTCCAGTGTGGAAAGCTGATTGTCTTTTTGTGCTTTACGGATAGCGTAGGCTGAAGGAGGGCAGTCCGCTAATGACAAACGTGGTAGTGCTTGCAAAAGGGGATTGAGATATAACATCTTGCGGCTTTTGCGCCAGGTACCGTCAATAACGATCAGGCGAATGTGTTCCGGTAACGGCAGTTGCGGCAAGGGCGCCGGCGCGGTCAGTTTAAGGGTATCTTCCTCGGGGGTTGGGGGATACAGCAACACATTGGTTTTATCTCCCTCACCGAGCAGCGTGGCTAAAAAATCATCAGCAAATTGTTCGCCTTCCACCAAACGACTTTGTTGCAGGCTCATATGCAGCAAGCGCGCTGTATTTTTTGCGTTGTGTGTTTCCAGCGGGTGTTGCAGGATGATTACCTCAACCAGGTTCGATAGCGGAACGATCCACCGGCACACACAGTTGCGCAACGGACGCTGACAATGGCCGCAATAGGGTCGCTCAGGCGTGGTCATTATGATGAAACATCGTATTGAAGTCGTTCAGGCGCGCGTTTTGTTCTGCAGTGCGTTGCAGTAGCAATTGTTCCTTGGCTCGGCGGGACAATTGTTTGAGTGCGGCTTCGCGCTTACTGGCATGGCTGCGATCAGGATGGGTTTCCAGCAGGCACAAAGCCGCGGGTTTGCGTCCGCGAAAATAACGCGCGCCGGCTTTGCCGGTGCTATGCTCTCGCCATCTGCGCTGGATGTCAGTGGTAATGCCGGTATAAAGCTGGTTATCGGTGCTGCGGATTATATACACGTACCAGCATTTATCCGCGCTGGATTCAGCCGGACATTCACCCAACGAGGCAGTTGCCGGCGCAATACACGAAGACTTGTTTAGAGTGGCATCATTCATGAAAAATCACACACTTGACCTGGCCGACATTCATCAGGCATTCCGCCAGCGCGCGGCGGTTAAAGGCTGGCAAGCATACCACACGCCTAAAAACCTCGCCGCGGCGGTTGCCGTGGAAGCGGCGGAGCTGCTGGAAATTTTTCAGTGGCTAACCGATGAGCAAGCGCAGCAGGTGAAAGATGATGCCGAAGCAAAAAACCAGGTAGCAGATGAGGTCGCTGATATCGTGATGTACCTGACCGAATTGTGTGCCCGGCTCGACATTAATATGCCTGCCGCCATCGCGCAAAAAATTGATAAAAACGCAACCCGATAATCAGTGGCTATCTCATATCTTTGGTGGTTAATCCATGGCCAAACAAAATGCCTCGCAGGATCGCAACTTTGATGACCTGGCGGGACGCTTCAAAAAAAATATCTATGGCGGTTTAAAAGGCGCGGTGCGCCTCGCGGTATTGCAGCGGGATTTTTCTGAATGTATTCCTCATGTGCTCGCGGCAACAACCCCGTTGCGCATATTGGATGCCGGCGGTGGACAGGGGCAATTTTCGTTGACCCTGGCGAAGGCAGGGCATCAGGTGGTGCTGTGTGATATCTCTGCGGAGATGCTGAAGCTCGCGCGCGAACAGGTTGAGAGTGCAGGGTTGCAACAACAGGTCACGCTGGTTCACTGCGGGATTCAAACCCTGGCGCAACACCTGGCGGATGATCAGTTTGATCTGGTGTTATGCCATGCGGTCATGGAGTGGATGGCGGAGCCACAATCATTGCTGCCTTGTCTGCTGCAATACCTCAAGCCCGGCGGCTGGTTGTCGCTGACCTATTACAACCGTCATTCATTGATCTTTAAAAATTTGTTGCGCACCAACTTCAAAAAAATTACTGCGCAAGATTTTGGCGGAGCAAAAGGTAGTTTGACACCGATCAATCCTCTGGTGCCGGAACAGGTGGATACTTGGTTGGAAGATTTGCCGTTGACTGTGATGGCGCGTAGCGGCATCCGCGTATTTCACGATTACATCCTGGATGGGCAGCAGCGCGAGCGGTCACCGGATGAATTGATCGCGCTGGAATTGCTGTTTTCTCGCCAGGAACCCTATCGCTCCCTGGGGCGTTACATCCATGTTATCGGAGAGAAAACCAGCGATTGACCGCTAGGGTTTCTCGATCCGTTTTAACAACAGGTCCCGCGCCAGGTTGACACGGGCCGCCAGGTAATCGTTGCCGCCACGGTCCGGATGCAGCTTTTGTATCAGCCGCCGGTGGGCATCGTTGATCATCTCTGCCGTTATCTCGCCCTGGGCGAGATCCCCTTTGAGGCCTAAAACATCCTGCGCCTCTTTGGTATCCATGGTGGTTTGTGGTGCTGGGCTACCGGTATGTTGCTGGTGCTGACCGGGTTGCTCACGGTTTTTATGCTTCAGCCATAACGGCAAAAACTGCAAGCCAATGCCCAATAACCCGCGCATAAAAGGAATAAGCGCACCAATGACAGCAACCAGCCAATGCATGCGCCCAGTCGCTGCCGCCATTATCAGCAGCAATACAACGGCCCCAATAGCGCTGCGCAACAGAATGCGGCGGCGCGCTTTCGCATCAAGATGGCCTAATTTTCGGTAGCCCCAAAACGCCCCGATCACCACCAGAATCAACAGAATACTTTGTAACATGCAGCCCGCCTGTCTCAATGAGCGAAATTGCCGCCGATTATAGCGGTGCAAAAGACGCTTTTGCAGCCATCGAACGTCTATTTGCAGTGGATGAGCGTATTTATGATTTAAGTAACGCACGTACAGACAAACAGCGCAGATAGAATCAATGTGCTGGTTTTCTGCCTGGTCATCAAGGACACGTCAATGCAAAAGATAAAGACAGCACTATTTATTCTGGGTATATCACTGCTTCAGGCTTGTAGCGGCCTGCCGGAAAATATCAAACCGGTCGACGATTTTGATCTGGAGCGCTATCTGGGCACCTGGTACGAAATCGCCCGCCTGGATCATTCGTTCGAGCGCGGCCTGGAAAAAGTGACCGCGGAGTACAGCCTGCGTGATGACGGGGGCGTCAAGGTAGTTAATCGTGGGTTTGATACGGCAAAGCAGGAATGGGACGAGGCGACCGGCAAAGCCTATTTTGTGGGCGATAAAAATACCGGCCAACTAAAGGTCTCCTTCTTCGGGCCTTTTTATGGTGGCTACAACATTATCGCGCTTGATGAAGATTACCAGTACGCCATGGTCTGTGGGCCGGACCGCTCGTACTTATGGATATTGGCGCGCACACCGAATCTGGATTCAGCTATTGTCGATAAACTGGTAAAAGCGGCAAAAGGCTTGGGGTTTGCGACCGAAGAACTGATTTATGTTGAGCATTAAGCGCGGGCTTACATGCGGACTAAGGGTTTGATTTGTGGATAATGTAATGGGCAGATCAGGCTTTTTTCGCTATGCTCAGACCAAACGATAAAGACCGTTACGCTTGACTGTTATTCCCGGCCGTAACCCTCACCGCCCTTTTTATCAGAGGCTATGTATGCATCTCCGCTCCCGTGGTAAAACCTTAAATGTGAGTTTGAGTGTGTTGTTGTGTTCGTTGATGCTACTGCTGGGAGCATGTGGGGGTGGGGGCGGTGGGGGTAGTTCAACACCTGATAATTCGGTTACTGTCAGCGGAACAGTAACTTACGAATTTATCCCTCACAATGAAGATTTTATTGGCCTTAATTATTCGGCCATAGAAACGCGACCGGTTCGTGGTGCTGTAGTAGAGCTGGTGGATTCAACCAACGCGCCGGTTGCCATTACTGCCACGGACGATAACGGTTTTTACAGCGCTGCGGTTGAAGCCAACACCGTTTTACGGGTTCAGGTCAAAGCGCAATTGCAGCGCAACCAAGCGCCTTCCTGGAATATGACCGTCAACGACAATACAAACAATAATCGGTTGTATGCATTGGTGGGCAGTGAAGCCAGTGTGGGTGACAGTGATTCACAACGTAATTTGCACGCGCCGTCCGGCTGGAATAGTGGTAATTACGCAACATCCCGCCCCGCTGCCCCCTTTGCAATCCTCGATGCGGTTTATACCAGTTTGCAACAATTTGTTGATGCAGGATACAGCGGAAACTTCCCGCCGTTACAGCTGCATTGGAGTGTAAATAACAATACTGCGGACGGAGACCTCACCCGGGGGGAAATTGGTACCAGTTTTTATTTTGACAACGAGATTTATATCCTTGGCTCAGTCGATGAGGATACCGATGAATTTGATAGCCATGTCGTCGTTCATGAGTGGGGACATTATATTGAAGATGCGCTCGGTCGATCTGATTCCATTGGTGGCCCCCACCAATATGGTGATTATCTGGATATGCGCGTCGCTTTTTCAGAAGGCTTCAGCAATGCCTTTGCCGCGATGATGTTGGATGATGCTATCTATCGAGACAGTTCCGGTTTCAATCAATCCAATGGTTTTATGTATGATGTACGCGAGAAAAACCATCCTGCCCAGGGCTGGTATAGCGAAGCCTCTGTTGAGTCAGTTTTATACAATTATTTTCTCAGTGGCACGAATAAAATAGCCAAAGATTTTTCGCCGATTTTATCTACATTGACTGACAGTTCGTACTACAACGCCGATAGTTTGATAACCATCTTTTTATTCGCTGAACGACTTATTGCGCGCTATCCTGCGCATCGTAGCGCACTTGAGGGACTGCTTGATGAACAGGACATCAACAGCATAAATCAATATGCCGACAACGAAACTAATAGTGGCAACAACAGCATTAATCTGCCGGTTTACAAAAGTTTGTCGATTGGTGGTGCATCCACCAGTGTGTGCAGTACGTCAGAACATACCGATTACAACAAGTTGGGAGTCAACCAGTTTCTTCGTTTATCGATAACACAAAGCGGTAATTACATTGTGCGTATTGAAAGATCTGGGGGTGATTTTGTGACCCAGAGTGATCCGGATTTTTTTATTCATTCTCGCGGTGAAATTATCCATGAGGGTGCATCTTCAGCCAATGATGTAGAGCTACAAACTGTTGATCTGGATACAGGGAACTATATTGTCGAAATCATTGATTACGCGAATGTCGGTCGCTCCAGTAGTGTCACCACCTGTTTCAACGTGTTTATTGCACGTCAATAAATAATTACCACATTTATGCGAACCCCTGAGGTGGATATGTTTCAAAAAATACAAGGTTTGTTCTGGTTGCTAACCCTGTTAATGGTTGGCGGCTGTAGTAATGAGGTGGCGACAAAGGCCGGATCAGACTTGCCGTCTGCGGCTGAAGCGCCCGTCATTGCGCAAGAAAAGTCGACCGACCATCACAAAACCCATCGTGGCAAACCGGGTGCAGAGGTAAGCCTGCGGGAAAATCCTGTGCATCGACTTGAGCCGGGTGTGGCGGCTGATGTAGATCTGGGGCTTTCCGCTTCCTATAACCAGGGAGAAATGACCGTCACGCTGAACACCAGCGAGGGGCTGTTTATCCTGGAGGGCGCAACACATTACGCCTTCCCTTTACGCGACAACGGCGACTACTTGCTGCCGCTACGCTTGATGGCTGCGGAGCCGGGCAGGTATTACGTTCGGATTCAGGTAGTTGTGGATTATCAAGGGCGTCAAACCACAAGAGCCCTCTCAGCGATTGTGCAAGTAGGACCGGACACAGAACCGCGCCAAAAAACAGGCACTTCGGAAGGGGTTATCCCGCTGCCGGCGCAGGAAACTGTTATTCAACAACCATAGCAATCAGTTAGTCAGCAGCACCCGGTATCCACGCATTGTCCATCGGAGCTAATGATAATTCCTCTCATTCATTGACAGCCGCTGCTGGATTCTGAGCTATAATCCCGACCCATCTCCCCGGGTGCCTATTGGCACCCGCTTCTTTATATATATCACCGAGGTATGACTATGGCCGGCCAACGCCTTATAGCCGAATGGGAACCCCAGGATGCCGTGCTGCTGTCCTGGCCACATAAAGATACCGATTGGGATTGGATTCTGGAGGATGTCACTCAACTATACGAGGCCCTGGCGACGGTTATCTGTGATTACGCTGATCTGGTCATCGCTGCTCCGGCGGAAGAGTTGGATAACATCCGCGCGCGTCTTGCGGCCATGGACGCCCCCATGGAGTACATCTACCTTTACCCTACGCCGACCAACGATACCTGGGCGCGGGACTTCGGTCCGCTCACGGTCGAGACGGAAGAGGGGATGAAGCTACTGGATTTTCAATTCAACGGCTGGGGCAATAAATTTGCCCACCATCTCGACAACCAGATTACCCGCAACCTGTTTGATCAGGGAGCCTTTGCTGCCGCCACCCTTGAGCAACAGGATTGGGTATTGGAAGGCGGCTCTATCGAGACCGATGGAAAAGGTACCTTGTTGACCACAGCTTCCTGCTTGCTCAACGCCAACCGCAATCCACAATTGACGCAAGAGCAGATTGAAGCGCGTTTGAAAGCGGCGTTTGGAGTGCGCAAGATCAATTGGCTGCATCACGGCCATCTTGCTGGCGATGATACCGATAGTCACATTGATACACTGGCGCGCCTCTGCCCGAACAACGTGATCGTCTATGTTGCCTGCGATGATCCCACCGACGAACACTACGCCGAACTTAAACAAATGGAAGCAGAACTGGCCGGTATGACAGATGCGGATGGTGAGCCTTACAAGCTCATCCCGCTGCCTTGGCCGCAAGCGATTTATAACGACGAAGGTCAGCGTTTGCCTGCAACCTATGCCAATTTTTTGATTCTTAATGAGGCTGTGCTGGTGCCCATCTACGAATGTATGACGGACGAAGATGCGTTGGAGCAAATCTCCCAGGCGTTCCCCGGTTACGATGTCCTGGGGATTCCCTGTTCGACCCTGATTGAGCAGGGCGGCAGCCTGCATTGCATCACCATGCAATTACCCGAAGGAGTTCTTGAACCGTTATGAAACCTTTAAACATCGGGATTATTCAACACGCTTGTACGGCGGATACCGCCGCAAACCTCCAAAAGACCATGGCAGAGATCCGCGCGGCGGCGCAGCAAGGTGCCCAGTTAATTGTGTTGCAGGAGCTGCATCGCGGATTATATTTTTGCCAGCAAGAACAGGTCGAGGCCTTTGATCTGGCAGAACCTATTCCCGGCCCCAGTACCCAGGCATTGGGTGGATTAGCCAAAGAATTGGGTGTGATTATTGTGGCTTCGCTGTTTGAAAAGCGTGCGACGGGCTTGCACCACAATACTGCTGTGGTACTGGAAAAAGACGGGAGTATTGCGGGCAAATATCGCAAGATGCATATTCCTGATGATCCCGGTTTCTATGAAAAATTTTATTTCACGCCCGGAGATTTGGGCTTCAATCCTATTCAAACCTCGGTGGGTAAACTGGGTGTATTGGTATGTTGGGATCAGTGGTTTCCGGAAGCAGCACGGTTAATGGCTATGGCCGGTGCAGAATTGCTGATTTATCCCACCGCGATCGGCTGGAATCCGCAGGATGACGCTGCAGAGCAGGATCGCCAGCGGGAAGCCTGGATCACAGTACAACGTGGCCATGCGATTGCTAACGGCGTTCCGGTTGTCAGTGTCAATCGTGTTGGCCATGAAGCGGACCCTGCCGGTGGGGCAGGTATTGATTTTTGGGGAAACAGTTTTGTCACTGGTCCCCAGGGTGAATTTTTATTTCAGGCCGCCAATGATCGCGAAGTGACCCAGGTGGTTACGGTAGATATGGAGCGCAGTGAACATGTTCGGCGAATCTGGCCTTATTTGCGTGACCGTCGA
>CAMLOU010000110.1 GCA_946481735.1 uncultured Cellvibrio sp. | reverse complement strand
TCGCTGAACAAATGGAACGGCAAGCTGACCTGGAATTCCGCACCCGTTACGTAACCATCGCCCGCTTCAGCGATTGCGGTGGTATAACCTGTGGTTGATACCAGCTCAGGAATATCCGCGTCGTGGTAACCCGGAATCACGTAATCAGAAAAGTCTGTCAGTGTGCGATTGCTGACGTGCCAGTTCTGGATGTCTTTGTGGAAAACGGCAACGGATACCATGCCATCGTCGGCATAATAATATTCGTAGGCAAGGTCTGCCTGAACCGCTTCAATGGGCTTCAGCGCCGCATCACCGGATGAAGCATCCCATGCACTAAAATCAGGATCTGAACTACCGCGACGCGCCGCGTCGAAACTGAAATTAACGGTGTCGCCGGGCTTCATTGAATCCATCCGCGCTCTTGATGCTGTTTTCGAAGCAGCAAAACGCACAATTTGATCGTCAGTGACCTGGAAATTCATGTTCAGGCTAGGCAGCACTTTGGTGTACTTATCGCCACCTGTAACAGGTGTTGCCACCACCGTGCCTTCTTCACCGGTATAGGCATCAAAACCCGTTGCGCTTTGATCGCTATGAACAACCTGCACACCCAGATTACCGGAGATAATGCCGGACTCGAAATTCGCCATGGCATAACCCGTGGTCACTTTTTCGCTGACCTCGTAGGTATCACCCAAACGGGATGGCTCGTATTGGTCGGCAACGACCTCGCGATAGATACCGTCGTTATACAAACCAATACCGTCATAGGCCAACACGCTGCCTAATCCCAGGAAGCTAAGATCAGCACTGCCCACAATGTAATCCGCTGGCACAGCAATATCACCACCCGCTACCGTCACACCGTCCGCAGCAAAATATCCCGGCGCAATCAGGAAGGAGCCATAATTAATTTTTGATTTGCTGCGGTCAGAGTAATTAACACCGAACTCAACGCTGTTGATGATGGAAAACTCAACTTCACCTTCCGCCTGTAAGCGCAGCGTATCCAGGTCTTCTTCAAACAATGGGTTATTAACAAAACCGTCTTGCGCGTTATTCTGACCAACCACTTGCGCAATAGCGCCGCCCCAGGCTTGCGGGCCGGCCAAACGGATATTGGCTGGATCAGCATAATCCGGCATGGAGATTGAGGAATGGGGACCGTACTGCACACCGTTGCCAGTCAGTACATAGGAACGTGCAGCCGGGTCACCCTGAGAGGCTGTACCCGCGCGCCCAACACCGGAATAGCTTTCAACGTTGAGCAGATCTTTTGAGGATTCGCCAGTGGCTGCATCCAACGTCAGTTTCCAATTATCCGACATCTGGAACTCAACGTTGAGTCCGAATGTTGTCAGTTCACCGTCTTTTACTTCACCATCGTTACGAATAACACTGTGGAAACCATTCCATTCACCGCTGGTAACCAGGTTGTCTTCCACGGTTGAGTGAACGTTTGTTACACCGCCGCCCCATACCGTGCCTTCCTCCATTCCGCGAAATACTTTGGAGTCAGTAAAGTCGATATACAGCGCATCCAATGTAAACGTCCATTGGTCATTCGGCGCGAATTGAACCACGCCGGAAAACGTATCACGCTCCATCATGGATGAACGAACATAGGAATCGTGCCCGCCTAATGCAACAACTTCACCAGGCCCCTCATTGTCCAGATCGGCATAACCCCACGCACGAAACTGTTCTTCCTGGCTGGGAGATTCCATGGTCGCGATTGACAGTGCAACGCCGATGGTATCGTCGGCAAACTTATCAGAATAGGTAAACGCCAAACGATGGCCGGTATCATCATAGTCCGGGTTGGATGATTCCAACTCGTTCATTTCATAGCTGCCGGTGATGCCGATAATGCGATCTTTTTCAAGCGGACGCAGGGTTTGTAAATCAACCGTACCGCCTAATCCCTGATTAACCAGGCTGGCATCAGGGGTTTTGTAAACGACGGCACCGGAAATAATTTCCGACGGGTATAAGTCATATTCAACGCCACGGTTGTCACCAATGCCCAGTATTTCACGGCCATTCATCGTCGTTGCCACGTAGTTTTCGTTAAAACCACGGACCGAAATACCGCTGGTGCGTCCGTCGCGACGCTCACCGCCAAGACCTGGCAGACGCGCCAGAGATTCGGCAATACTGGTATCCGGCAATTTACCAATGTCTTCTGCATACACCGCATCAACAATTGACGACGCATTTTGCTTGGCAGAAATAGAGTTTTGCAAACTGGCCCGGAAACCGGTCACAACCACTTCTTCGATAGGAGCGGCATCTTCAGCCTGGGCGTAAACATTAAGGGAGCCTGACACCAATGCCATGGTAGACATTAACGCCAATGCGTGATTGAAAGTGCGCTTTTTCATGATGACTCTCCGTGGAGGTATAACTATTATTTTTTATAAGCACAGTGTCGTCAGCGATTGTTATGCCTGTGTTTTAACCTGTGCCCGATGCAGTAAACAGAGTTTCTGTCCTCTGGAGGATAGTAAGTCGTGGCACACATGCCCACAATAGCGTGCATACGTATTCAGCGGATCGCATACGTATGCAATAAGCTTAAATTCTATCGCTGATGCCATATTGCTCAATATATAAAGCATAGATGGAGACAGCCTGTCCGCCAGATGATAATTGATTAACCTGGCGTTTTATCAGACGGTTTGGTTATGGTGAAAGTGGGAGGTACAGGAGGGAAAGCCCCTCGCTTTGGCGAGGGGCAGGTTATTAAAATGTATAGTTTGCACCTACATAAAAAGTGCGCCCAAACCACTGTAATTTACGTGTCAGTTCTTCATCCAACATATAGCTTCTGTTTGGCTCGTTCGTAAGGTTACTTACGGAGAACACCAAATCAATACCGCTCTCAAACTTGTAGGAGGCCTGATAATCCATCACCAGCTCTGGCGCATAAATAACACGATCTATCTCAACGTTACGGGCCTCACCCACAAAAGAGTCCTGGTAAGTTGTAGATAAACGTGTTTCAAAGTTTTCATAGCTGTAAAACAAGGTTAAGTTGCCTGATTTCTCTACCAATCCAGGAAACGGTAAGGTTTCGTTTGTTGGGCTTAGGGAGTTGTTCACGCTGATCTCGCTATCTGTCAATGAGACACTGCCACTGACGCCAAGTCCGGACCAAAACTCAGGCAAAAAGTTGAAGGTTTGGGTGTAGGCAACTTCTAGCCCACGAATGTAACCACCTTCCTCGTTGTTAATTGCAAATGTATAAGTACCGTTCCTGACCGGCTCCTCAACTTCTAAACCACCGCGTATAACAATTGCTGTTTCGGGGATATCAAATCCATTAGCGGCGAAATCGAAATCTTCAATTGAGGTATCCTGAATGAAGGATTTAATTTCCCGATGGTAAAGGGCAACAACAAATGCACCGTTACTTTCCTCCATATAATGTTCATAGGAGAGATCAATTTGGTCGGCAATAAACGGCGTCAAGAACGGCGAAGTAGCACTGCCATAATTGTAAGTCGGCCCTTCAGGGTTAGTGGTGTCAACACTACCTTCTGAAAACGTAGCCAGCTTGTTGATGGGGGGACGCGACAGCACGCGCGCGGCAGCAAAGCGCAATTGATCTGAATCTGTCAGTTGGAAATTCAAATTCAGCGATGGCAATGTATTCCCATATTTTACACCGACACGCTGATAGGCCAGGTCGCTACGACAATCACCTACCTCATCGCATATCGTTACCGCACCCTTTGACACATCACCGCCCACATTTACCAACGAAATATTTGACTGATCCGTTTCTACCCGACGTATACCAATATTACCCGTAACATCCAAACCAAAAAGTGTGGTTTCAATATTTGCTTGCAGATAATAGGAGAGAACGTTTTCATCGATATCGGCTCGCTCGCGCATTGACCAGGCACGCCCCTCTGACCAACGCGCTGCAGGTTCGATTGAGCGAGACCGTAAATTATCAAAATTATTGTAGGCGTCTGGATTAAATGTACCGATAGGATCATCCACATTACCACTGAAATTCCATGGGCTCATTAACACCAACCCATCCTGTAGTGCCCGCTGCATAATGGCTTCGCCATCAACAGCAAGGAACGATGGAAAGTGAGCGAAGTCGCCCTCCCAATTCACAACATTGGAAGAATCATCGGTTATCGGCAAAGAGTAGTCTGTCGAGATCATACCCGCCGCACCATCGCCATATACAAACACTTGGCGCCGCTCTTGGTGATTGCGCTCAGCGTACCGAACCCCGCTTTCTACCGATCTGATCATTGGCACGTCCAAATCATAGGCCACATCAAACCGAATCGCGTCTATACGATCTTCGTTAATACGAGGATAGCGCTCATAACTCGTCATACGCAGGGTGCTGGTGTCGGTGTAATCAGCACTCATTGCAACATTGGGAATATTTATTCCGTCCAGCAGATAGCGTACTTGCTGATCGTCCTCTCGCTCCCAGCCGCTGGGATTGGCTGCCAGATCGTCAGTTGGCTTATAGAGATGGGACCGGGTTAAACCCGTGGCTTGATATCCCGATGCCTCAGAATGAGAGATGTCGGTCGAAAATGTCCAGGCATCCTGCCGCCATTCAACATTCAAGCCACCCGACAGGATGTCATATGTCTGCGATGTATCGTCATTGGCTACCTGAATGTTTAGCGATGTACCACTACCCTGTGGAAGGGCAAATTCGCCACCTACAACGTTATTGTTTTCGCCCCAGAAAATCGGATTGGAAACATTTGCACCAGACAAAGGCTGAATCCGGAAACCCCGACCGAAAGAATCGGATTCAAACTCCGAATAGAACACATCGGATTGAACTGATAGATTTTCAGTGGGTTCAAATTGAATAGCAGCCATATAACCATCGCGGGTTTCTTCACCGCCATCCTGCATCATCTGAAAGCCATCACTCAATCGCGCATCTATACCGTTCACTTGCGCATCGGCGTAATTGTAATGCTCGAATTGTGCCGCTGCGCGCGGTTGGATAAGCTTGGCATAACCAAAGCTAACGCCGAGGGTATCATCCAACAACTTCTTCTGGTATGAAAATGAAAAGCGTTTTCCTATCTCTTCTGCACCATATATCTCACTGGCTTGATCGTTATAACTACCTCGCACACTGACCTGGAATTTCTGATTCTCGGTCATATCCAGAGGATTAGCAGTTTGCAACTCTACGGTGCCTGCCACACCACCCTCGATCAGTGATGCCTTGGGTGACATATACACCGCAACAGAATTAATCAGCTCCGACGGAAATTGACTGAACTCCATTGCACGGGTGCCATTTGGCGAAACTTGTTCACGACCGTTTAATGTGGAAAAGACAAAGCCTTCTCCCATACCACGCACCTGAATTGTGCCAGCCTGCCCACCAGAGCGGGTCACAGTAATACCCGGAACCCGACTTAATGCATCAGCGATAGAAACATCAGGCAAGCCGCCAATATCAGCTGCGGAAATTGCCTGGATAACGGTGTCAGCATTGCGTTTGGCATCAATAGAGTTAGCCAGGGATTTGGCAAAACCGGTTACAACAATTTCTTCAACTTGTACGTTGGCTGCAGCTTGTTCCTGCTGTGCATTAACCGATGATACTGCTGCTCCCAAAGTCAATGCGGCGATGACAACGCCTAGTGGTTTTGGATTGAATGTTTTCATGAATTTATTCTCTACTCAATGTCATTGTTGTTATCAAAATTCGTGCGGCCTATCTTGGTTGACCTGCACATAAGTGCAGGTCAACCAGTCGAGTTACTCGACAGTAAACATCGGTGTATTCGGGTCCGAGGTATCCAATGTAAACGTATAACTACCTGCCGCCTCGAGGGACATTGTCATGTTAGTGTCCAATCCTGATCGACGTACTACAGCTCTGGGCTCACCAAAAGACACTGCCGTTTCACCTTCCAGTGCCGTCAGATCTACAGTGCTCCAATCAGCTGAAGCAATTTTAAACTGGTGATCGCCAGCATTAACATTGATGGTTACCTGATAAATACCGGCACCCATATAGACCAACTCATTGGTTTCGTTTGCAGTATCCCAACCGGGATCGGTGATGGTTCCCCGAACATAGATAGACGTGCCGTTATAGATATCCAATGCGTCTTTTACCACCATCGTTGGGGCTGCCGCATCAAGCGCATTCAGTTCGAAACGATAACTACCGGCCGTGGTTAATGTAATTGTGATATTGCTTCCGCCCTGCTGCATGGTGACAGGCTCGTCCAGTGAGATATCTACTGCATCAGGTGCAACGCCACGATCCACCGTACTCCAATCGGCTGAAGCCACTTTGAATTCATAAGTGCCGGGTAACAGATCTATGGTCACTGCATAGATACCGTCGCCCTCATAAACCAGCTGATTTAGTTCGTCTGCGCGGTCCCATTGCGGAATCGTTATTTGTCCACGAACATAAATCGCAGTATCACCATATGGAACCGGTGGTTCATAACCCGAAGTTGCAGTTGCGGATAAACCTACACCTTGTGCGCCGGCTTGTGCTTTAACAAAAATTGCCGTGGTATAAGCGGGAACAGTAAAGGTACCGCCCTCCTCTCCTTCTGCAAAACTGGCAGACGTCACAACTGCATCCGCAGACATCATTTGAATCGGATGTAACTCAAATCCTGTGGAGGTGATGACATCGTGAGAGATAGTCTCTGCCGTGCCGTTAAACACAACGACTATTGCATCAAACAATGGATCGAGATCCGCGCGCGCAGTGCTGTCCGTTCCGGTAACAGTGCCAACACCATCATCAATGCTCATCACAATCAAACCATCGACTTGCGAGGTGCCACCATCGTGGAAGCCAACACGATCCAGTACGTCTTGCGCACTGGTCAAACTAAATAGCGGACTGCTGGAGGCAATAGTAAGAAACTCATTAAACACATCCGAAGCCAATTGGATATGTTGTGCATCGGGAGTGGATTCACCTTCATTAAATACCGCACGAATGTGTTCATCGGTGACGGTATCGCGCGGCTCAATAGGTAAGCCAACGGCCCAGTTATTGGTCTGCTTGGTAAAGTCGACATAATTGAACCAGTCGCCTGCGTTGTAGCTGTTCCGCGACATGGATTTGGAGCGCAAAATATCGCTACCCATGTGAATGAAAGGTACCCCCTGACTCAGAATCGGCATGGACAACGTCAGGTTATGAATACGGACACGATTTTCCAAAGTAGCATCTACCGGCAAAGCCTCCGGATGATGCATCCAGTCCCACAGGGTTTCGTCATCGTGTTTTTCAACGTAGTTAACAGCTTCCTGTGGGTCAAGGTTGTATGCACCCACCGAGCTGGCAGCAATCGTATTTCCTGAACGAGCAACGAGCAAGAAATCACGCAGATTACCAACCAAACCTGCGCGCAACGCATCCTGATTGCCGCCATTAATTAATGCCAATTCACGTAAGGGATCACGCATGCGGTCGTTAAATGTACCGATTCCAGTTCCGGCTAAGGCCTCTTGCGTCGCACGTGCGATGATGCGATCACCCGACGTTCCACCAGCTGGCGTCCAGGCTTCAGCATAAAAATAATTATCTGGATCAACAGCCTGCACCGCCGTATAGGCTTCCAGCAAAGTATCCCGCGGCATATAACCAGACTGATCAAAACGGAAACCATCAACCTTGTAATGTTCAGCCCACTGCACAACAGAGTCAGCAACAAACTTGGCCATCATGCGGTGTTCTGTCGCGGTATCTGGGCCGGCACCTGTACCGGTTTCTGGATCACCCGTCACCACATTTGTGCGGTAGTAATATCCCGGAACAATTTTGTCGAACGTCGAGTTGGCTGTTGCGATGCCAGCCGCTGCAGTATGCGGATATACCACATCCAATACCACGCGCAGCCCCATGTTGTGCAAAGCCATGTTCATTGCTCGCATTTCGGTAATGCGCGCAGCGCCGTGGGGATCAGTAGCGTAACTGCCATCCGGCGCATTGAAGTGTTGTGGGTCGTAACCCCAGTTGAAGCCATCGTAGCCACTCATAGCAGTAGCGAGTAAACGTGCAGAGTCTTCATCACCGCGATAACTTTCAAACACACTTAACAAGGTAGCGGTATTGGCTTCCTCGCCATTGCAAACAATGGCGGAGTTGCGTGGGCGGACTGCCTGGCACAATTCAAAGACATAGCTACCGAGATTAATCTGTTCGCTTTCGTCTTCGTTTACTGATGAGTTGTCGTATACCGGTAATAAATGGACATGAGTCAAGCCCGCATCTGCCAAAGCCTGCAAGTGCTGGACGGGTGCCGTATCGGTATGGGTAAAAGCAAGGTATTTACCGCGATGCTCTGCCGGCGTACTTTCATCGCGAATACTAAAGTCACGCACATGCATTTCATAAATTGTCATCGTTTCAGGAGACTCGACGACGGGAACAACGTGCGCATCCCAACCCGCCGGCTTCAGATCTTCATCATTAAAGTTAACAAATTGGGAATGCAAGCCATTAGCCGACAAGCTGATTGCATTGGGGTCGGTTACCTCAAGCACTTCGATATTATTCGTGCTGGCGTTATAACCAGTGACGCGAAAGCGATAAAACTTACGATCCAGCTCCGCACCACCTTGATAACGCCAGATACCTGTCGTTGCATCAAGCGTCATTGGCTGAGTGCTCTCCAATGCTAACGGATTACCGCTGAATACACGCAGCTCAACATTCTGTGCCGTAGGAGCCCAAACTGAAACGCCGATATTGCCACCTTCGTAAGTAACACCAAGCGTTGCTTCATCTGCGTCATTTTCTCCGGCGGTATAAAGCGCATCGAGTAGTAATGGCTTTTGAATGTAGGTGCCATGGCGCTGCCCTTCAGCGTCAACGCCCACAATTAACAACTGCTGCTTCAACAGGGCTTTAATGTCGTCCACTGGTAATTCAATGTTAAAGGCATTGTAATTACTCAGATGCGGAGCAAGCTCGGCCTGTGTTTCAGTAATATCTTTAAGAGTTAACTGCGCGATCAACGTACCGTTAGCAACGCTGCCATCTTCATTTGCCGTGATAGACGCATCAACCGAAGCATATAACTGGACTTCGGTAACATCACGCCCCCACAAAATAGTGTTGGTATCTATCCAGTGTGCAGCTACATCTGAAATAGCCAAAGCAGGTGGTGCATAGGCTTCGCAGATATCATTGATACAGATGGGTGAAGTACTGGTACGGCTATTACGCAAACTCGTTTCATTTGCGATAACAAAATACATGCGATCATAGGGACCACCTTCACGCACGATGTCCACGCGTAGATCATTTGTTTGTGCATCGCCCCCACCAGTGCCTGATTTAATAATAAAGTTACCGCAGGTACCAGTCAGATTAGTTTTGACAATGAAATAAGCACCGTATATAGGATCGTGGGTATCCTCAGTAGAAGCCACACCCGGACCGTTTGGCCAGGTGGTGGGCACTCCATCTGCCCACCCATTGCCGCAGTCTTGCCACAAATGCAGCGTGTACCCCGCAAAGTTTTTGTCTGTTTTATTAAAGTAAATAACGACTTCATCTTCCGCAGGTTCATATGTCGGCGGCGGAAAATCGGGTACAAAACAGGCACCATTGCCAACCCGAATTTGGCCCTCAGGGCAAGGCGGTGGCGGTGGTGCTTCACCACACTGCCCATTCTCAAGAATTACCTCAAAGTCGTCGCAGACCAATAGTGGCGTCTTGTCACTATCCGTACCACTACCACCCCCGCATCCCGCCAGGCCTGCTAATGAGCAGACCAGCGCGATGAGCCCCAATTTATTGCGTAAATTAAACATGGTTTGTTTACCCCACTAATCGTTATTGTTTTAAAACGGTGTAGATGAATCGTGCTTGCAGTGTTAGAAATTGATTAAGAAAGTGGCGCTACTACGAAAGGCCATTGCTCAGCAGCTACGGAGATTTGCTGATAGTTTTAAATCGCTCACAGTCTTGCTTTTGGAAAAACGTACAATGGCCTTCGTTAAATCTTATTTATCTTGTCGATACCATTCGCGTGCGAAACACGCGTACTGCAGGAAAGAAGTGCTGTCTGAACTTCTGGTAATTGTTTGTAAAGATAGTAAATCCGCGCCACCCTCCCCACAATAGAATGCATACGTATTCAGCAAAACGCATACGTATGCAAAGAAAGCTGAAACGAAAAAGGGAAAAGGAAAGGGGAAAAGAATAGCGTAGGTCGGATTAGCCGAAGGCGTAATCCGACACTGCACGAGAAGGAAATCTAACCACTAAAAAATTTACTGCGGTTGAGCCATCAACAACTGTTCTGCTGACTTATCGTCTACCGCCACACTGGCGTTCGCAAAGAATGCACCAAAGCCTTCAATAACCAGCGAGCCTTCCGTCACTGTAGCGCTGTTAAAGCCGTGCCCATCAAGCAATGTCTTTACGCTGACCTTGGCCAATGCCACTGTCTTCGATACTGGGGACAAATTAAACACTGCTAACACGCGTTCACCCTCGTGTTCACGCACAAACATCAGTACATCGTCCGGCGCATCCATAAAACGAATGCTGCCCAGACGCAGAGCTGGCTGCTGCTTGCGCCATTGCATAAATTGCCGATAGTGATTGAGTACTGAATCGGGAGATTTTTCTTGCAACTCTATCGCGCGCCCGCGATGCTCATCGGGAATGGGTAGCCAGGTGGCGGCGGTGGAAAATCCGCAGTGCGGACTGCTTGCTTCCCATGGCATGGGTGTGCGACAACCGTCGCGACCTTTAAACATCGGCCAGAAGGCAATCCCGTATGGATCTTGCAATTGCTCTTGCTGAATATCTGCTTCGGTCAAGCCTAATTCTTCGCCTTGGTAACTGCACACGCTGCCGCGCAATGACAACAACATGGCATTGAGCATTCGCGCCAGTTTTTCGTCGGGATTCTTTCCGCCCCAACGCGACATCACGCGCACTACATCGTGATTGCCGATGGACCAGCAAGGCCACCCTTCTTTCAATCCGGCCTCCAGCGTTTCCACTGTTTGGCGGATGTAAGATGCCGACATTTTATCGACCAGCAACTCAAAGCTGTAAGCCATGTGCAGGCGGGATTGTCCGGTGGTGTATTCGGCCATGGTTTTGAGCGAATCTTCCGCGGATATCTCGCCCAGCGTTACCGAGCCGGGGTAGCGATCCATCAACGCGCGCAACGATTGCAGGAACGCAATATTTTCCGGGCGGGTATTGTCGTAGATGTGATACTGGAAGGCGTAAGGATTGTCTTCCTTAAAACCGCGCCCTTTACGTTCATGAACCGGTTTGTGGGGGTTGTTGCGCAATTGCTGATCGTGAAAACAAAAATTAATGGCATCCAGGCGCAAACCATCCACGCCACGTTTTAACCAGAACTCAACCTCGTCTAAAATTTCTTTACGCACTTCTGCACAATGGAAATTCAGATCTGGCTGGCTCTTTAAAAAGTTGTGCAGATAGTATTGTCCGCGACGCGGCTCCCACTCCCAGGCGCAACCACCGAAAATTGATAACCAATTATTGGGCGGTGTGCCGTCCTCGCGGGGGTCGGCCCACACATACCAATCGGCCTTGGGGTTATCTTTAGAGGTACGACTCTCCTGGAACCAGACGTGCTGATCCGATGTGTGACTCAGCACCTGATCAATGATCACTTTGATACCCAGGCTGTGCGCACGGGCAATCAGGCGATCAAAATCATCCAACGAACCAAAGATCGGATCAATCGAGCGATAATCGCTGATGTCGTACCCGAAATCTTTCATGGGTGATTTAAAAAAGGGCGAGATCCAGATAGCATCCACGCCCAAGCTGGCAATGTAGTCCAGCTTCTGGATGATACCGGGCAAATCACCGATGCCATCACCGTTGCTGTCCATCATACTGCGCGGGTAAATTTGATAAATAACGGCGCCACGCCACCAAGGTGTCTGAGTCATGCTGACACCTCATTGCAACGGGCGAAAATTTTGCTGACGCTTTCTGGGAATATTGCGGGGCACATAAATTGTTGTCCTGACGCTTTATTATGAATTGCTTTTTTCGGTTTTAGTCCTGGATACGTCTTCTGCCCCCAAAGTTCAACATGCCGGGCAGGAGGGTAAAGAATTGACTAAATTCAAAATACGTCAGCGCTGTTCGTGTGTGCAATAGCTTACATACGTATGCATATGCTCGCGCCACAAAATACAGCAATAAAAGCCATAGAATACGTATTCAACAGCCCACCGACACATGCCTGTGCGAATTTTCCGCCATTCTTTTTGAACAAATCTGCCGTTCTGTTTAAACAAGAAGGCGCATGCCCGGAGCTGGCAGCCAATACTGCATACGTATGCAACGCCGCCACTGCCGCGTATACCCGTGAATACGTATGTAAACCCTTGTATTTCAACGATTCTCCACCTAACGTATAAGCTGAATATTTCCCTTGCGGAAAGAATAACGAAACGCAATCCAGAATCTCAGCGTCACCCACCCAGCCCCGTGATAAAAGCCGGATACTCCGCTCCCCCAGCGAATCCGTATAAGCACAAAAAATAGCAGGTAAGTTATATGAACGACTCAATAAAACCGCGCACAGGATTTTTTTCTGCCTCTCGCCCGGCTATCAAACTCTTACTGGCGAGCAGCATGGTCGCATTCGCCGCGTGCAGTCCCTCACCGTCTGACGATGCCGACACCAGCGTTGCGCCTGGAGCACCGGGGCAAGAATCCCGCTGGGCGTATTCCGGTAAGACCGGTATCGGCACGTCTTACGAGCAATATCAGGACGGTCACTACACCGACAAGGCGGCAACGGGTCCGGTTTCTCCCGTGTGGTTTTCTCTGGCGCAAGGCATCGTCACCGAAACCATGTTCGGCTTGATTCATGAAGCGCAATTGCGCGAGGTGCAGTTTTTTATTTCCGGTGACGGTTTTGTTGATGAAGAGAAAACAGATACCGTCAGCCATATTGATTATTTACATACTGATGAAGCGGGCCGCCCGCTGTCGCTGGCTTACAAAATTGTAAACAAAGACAAAGACGGCAAATACGAAATTGAAAAACATATCTTCACCGACCCGGATAGCAACAGCCTGGTGATGAAAGTATTTTTCCGGGCCTTGGCCGACAATATCAAACCCTACTTGTATCTTGATCCGCATATCGCCAATACCGGCAGCGCCGATCGCGCCTGGTTTGACGATAACACCTGGTATGCGCAGGACGGCAACACCACCCTGGCGTTAAAGACAGACGCCGCCGTGACCAAGAGTACCGTCGGTTTTGTCGGTGCGTCGGATGGGCTCGATGCGATAAAAAATAAAACCGATTTTACGGCTTATCAGGATACCGGCAAGCAAACCGGTAACGTTGCGTTTTTGCTGCAACTACCCACCCTGAGTAATACCAACGCTGAATGGCAATTCGTCCTCGGGTTTGGAAAAGATCCGGCCGAAAGCCAGGCAAGTGCACAACAGACATTGACCCGTGGTTATGAACAGGTACTGGCACATTACAATGGCGAAGGCGCTGCGATCGGCTGGGAAGATTACCTCCAATCCCTGCCGGCATTAACGCAACTCGCGTCTACCACCACCGACAACGGCAAATTGCTGTATGCCAGTGCACTGGTATTGAAAGCGCAAGAAGATAAAACCCATGCGGGCGCCTTGATTGCATCACTCTCCAATCCCTGGGGTGATACCAAATCGGCAGAGCAAGCCAAGACCGGCTACAAAGCGGTGTGGCCGCGGGATTTTTATCAGGTCGCTATGGCGATGTTGGCCCTGGGCGATAATGAAACCCCCAAGGTTGCTTTCGAATATCTGCACAAAGTGCAAGTCACCAAAACCACGCCCGGTTTTACCGGCACTCCTGGTTGGTTTTTACAAAAAACCCAGGTAGACGGCCAACTGGAATGGATTGCAATACAACTGGATCAAACTGCTATGCCGGTGATGCTCGGCTGGCGTCTGTGGCAGGAAGGCGTGCTCAGTGACGATGAAGCCACCCACTGGTATCACCGCATGCTGAAACCGGCCGCTGACTTTCTGGCGAGCGGCGGCAAAGTTAAACTGGACTGGAGTGACATTGAATTAACACCGCCCTACACCCAACAGGAACGCTGGGAAGAACAATCCGGTTATTCGCCCTCCACCACCGCAGCCGTGATTGCCGGATTGGTATCGGCTGCTGACCTTGCACGCCTGGCCGATGATGAAAGCAGTGCAACGCGTTATCTTGCGGCCGCCGATAAATATTCGGCTATGCTTGAAAGCACCATGTTCACCACCAACGGCTCACTGCAAGATGCACCCAGCGATGGTCGTTATTATTTACGCATTACCCAAAATACTGACCCCAATGATCGCGCCGCCCTGGGTACCGCCAACGGCCAACCCATGCCCGACGAAACCGAAGTTATTGATGGTGGTTTCCTGGAGCTGGT
>CAMLOU010000109.1 GCA_946481735.1 uncultured Cellvibrio sp. | reverse complement strand
CCCATTGAAAAGACGCATAGGTGGATATATTGTTTTCCGCCTTGACGTTGTTATTTTCTGGAATAGGTTTGAGATGTCATCATGGGATTGACCCTGCTCGTCATTTTTATTATGTGCGCCATCTATGTTCAACAGCGTGGCGTTGTTCAACATACCAAACTCACCCGTAGAATTTCTGATCACTCCAACATCATGGCGCCGGTTAATTGCCTGTTCTATGCCTTTTCACGCCTGAAGAACACGGCATATATTGACGTTAACCATTTCCCAGAGTTGAAGTTGTTGCAAGATAATTGGGAGGTGATTCGCGATGAAGCGGTGGGCCTTAATCAGGCATCGCGTATAAAAGCGTCTGATGACCTGGATGATCTCGGGTTTAATTCTTTTTTTCGCACGGGGTGGAAGCGTTTCTACCTTAAATGGTACGGCGCTACCCTGACGTCGGCGAATCAGCTTTGCCCCAATACAGTTGCCCTGATCAATAAAATTCCCAGTATCAAGGGCGCCATGTTTACCATGCTGCCGCCAGGCGCGCGGCTGGTAAAACACCGTGATCCTTACGCGGGTTCATTGCGCTATCACCTGGGCTTGGTGACGCCGAATTCCGATGACTGTTACATTGATGTGGACGGGCAAAAATATTCCTGGCGCGATGGTGAAGCGGTCATCTTTGATGAAACCTTTATCCATTTCGCCGAGAATCGCACTGATAAAAACCGGATTATTTTGTTTCTGGATGTAAAGCGCCCGGTAAATTTCTTTTTGGTGGATTGGTTTAATCGACTGTTTTCGCGCGTGGTGTTGGCCGCGGCGGCAACCAAGAATATTGAAGGGGATAAGGTCGGCTTTTTGAATCGGGCTTTTGCCCATGTGTACAAATTGCGTGTGTTGGGCAAGAAGATTAAGGCGTTTAGTTCGCCCTTGTACTACGGCATTCAATACGGTCTTTATGCGCTGCTGATTTACCTTATCTTTTTCTAGTCCGATAAACATGCCCGCTGTTTAACAGCGGGCATCTCCGAGTTAAATGGCCGGGATATCTACCCAAAAACGCACATCATCGCATTCGTGCCCTGCCAATTGGTTGTACGTCCATTCATAGCCCGTGCGGAAATTGTTGATGTCTTGCGTATTCGGGTTTGCCAGACCGCTGGAGCCATTGCGGTGGCCGGCAAACCATTGGTTGCCGTAGTAGTTGCGGCATTCGTTGTATACCTGTACGTCCAGGCTGCGGCTGCTGTTCATTGCCGCGGATACTGCATAGTCATTGGCGCTGTAGCCGCGCCATTCCGCATGGCACTGCCGCATCATGCCCCAGTTTTGCTTGGTGGCGCCGGCATTAAACGCGTCGCCGGTTTTGTTATCACCATAGGCATAGTTGGTATCCATCCGCTCGGTTTCCATCATCGCGGAGGCCAGGAAGCGGCGATCCGCGCCGGCATTCAGGTAGGCTTGCTTATTGGCGCCCAATCCGGACACGGTATAACAACCGCAGCTCATTCCGCTGGGGCAGTTCAGTGAGCCGGGGCAGCTACCGGTGCCACAACTACTACCGCCACTGGCAACCTGGCAGCTCTGGTTGTGTTCCCAGCCCCAACCGTCACCATCCGGGTCGGAAGCGACGCTGCTGCACGTGGGGTAGCCGCCGGAGCTTCCACCGCTGGCAACCTGGCAACTCTGATTATTCTCCCATCCCCAGCCATCGCCATCCGGGTCAGATGCAGCGCTGCTGCAGGTCGGGTAACTCCCGGAGCCGCCCGATGACACGATACAGCTTTGGTTGTTTTCCCAGCCCCAGCCATCACCGTCCGGATCGGAGGCGGCGCTGGAACAGGTCGGGTAATTCTGCGCAAGGCTGCCAGTGCTGAGCAGCAACAGTGAAAATATAACGGCAAGATATTTAACGATACTCATTGTTATGTCCTCATTATTATGACGAGTAGAGTGGAGGCTTGTAGTCGGTTACATTTATTTTTATCGATATTTCAGCTAATTAGCTTTTGCATTATTCGTATTTAAGTAACCGGTTACAACTGTTAATGCGTCATGAGGTTGGCCATTATTATTTCGAATGGAAGTAATGACTGCGGAGGGGCTACAGCAGGCGTGCCTGCCGCGCGAGCCAGCCCAGGCTGGCGAGGATGATACCGCCGGATAATATCGCACCCAGCTTGATCACCGTGACGGGGGCCAGGGTTTCCAGGCTATTGCCGACCATCAGGCCGATGTCCTGCACGGGTAACTGGCTGAAGACTATCCCGCTGATCAGCACCAACGGAATACCGGTGATCAGCCATTGCGCCCGGCGGCTGAGGGCCGGTCGGTTATCGAGCTGCGCCATAACGCCAGCGGTAAAGCCGTCATCGGCCAGGTAGTCCTGGCTGTCGCGCAGCTGTCGGGTCAGCAGTTGGTCGAATTCGTCGGGTGAGTTCATGGTAAAGGGCTGATGAGTGTCAGTGGGTTTGATCATACGACTTCACTCCAGGATGACAAGAGCTTTTGCAGTTTTTGTTTGCCCCGTGCGATGTGGGTTTTAACCGTGCCGAGCGGCAGGCTCATGATCTCTGCCGCCTCGTCGTGGGAAAACCCGTCTTCATAGCACAGGCGAATGGCCAGTTGCTGGGCCGGACTCAATTGCTCCATGGCGGATGTCACATCCTTTTTAGCCGCGAATTGCTGCAGTTCGCACACCTCCGTTTCGGCATCCTCATTTTCTTCCAGTTCACACCAGTCGATCTTTTTGGCGCGCCAGCGATTGGCCGCAATGTTGAAGGCGATGCGATACAGCCAGGTGGAGAACTTCGCCTCTGCGCGAAATCCTGCCAACGCGGCATACGCCTTGATAAACGTTTCCTGGGCGAGGTCATCCGCAAGATGAACATCGCCATTGCACAGGCGCCGCGCCCACAGGCGCAGTTGCGACTGATAGCGCAAGACCAGCTGCGCAAAGGCATGCTGGTCTTTAACGCTAACGACCCGTGCAATCAGGTCCTGATCGGAGACCGACATGGTGTTCAGTCCTGGGCTTTGAGCTGTGTGTTTTTGCTGTCAGCCAACTTCCAGACGACGAGCTGTGAAATGCCCAGGCCGATGATGATGAAGCCCACAGAGCCGATGCCGATGCCCAGGAACAAGGTCAGGAATATCAACAGGCCGGTACCGATACCGATGTTTTTGACTCCTTTGCGCAGGTTGTCTTCGGCCACGGCGCTGCTGGCTTCGTCGCCGCGCAACAGCTCCAGCGGAACGTCTTTGCCGGCGGCGAGTAATTGCGCAATGTTCTCGCTTTGCAAACGCTCCCGGCGCGCCTTGGCCCGGTAGTGCATCAGAACCAGGAAGATCACCAGGATGACCGGGCCGCCGAAGATAAAGAAGATGGCAAACAGCGGGATCAGCAGCGCGCGACCCACGTTGTGTTCGGAGCCAAAGGCTTGCCCCAGCTCCTGTTCAATATTGCGCGAGATTTGTTCGGCGATGTGACGTTCCAGCACCTCGTCATTGATGTTCGGGTGCGCCGATCCGGGAATGGCCGGTACCGCCATTGGCTCTTCCGGGATAGACGGCAGCACCGGCGGTGTCTCGGGCATCGGTGCCTGGGTCTGCGGGGGCGCAACATCTGGCGTTTGAGGATCTTCCGCCCATGCATGCATCGCCAACAACAGCAACACGCACAGCAAAAGTCCGGCCGGGTTGATCGAACCGCTATGAAACATTCGGGAGGTAATTAACTCCATAACAAAATCCTCGTGGTCATAAGGTGCGGCTGCTATCGCGAAGAAAGCGCCGGTTACTACTGTGACGCACCCGGAGTGCGCTTTGGATTCAGGTCACCCGGTTTATTTTAGTAAGTAGGTGGATGCTTCGTGCAGGAATCTTTGTCGGTCCACAAAACCTGCTTGGCGCCCGTTGATGGGTCACGTAGACTCGAACACCTCGTCACCTGTAGATCGAGTGGGTGTTTCGCCGTCTGCTCGTTATGTTCTATTGATTGAAAGGAAGGCTTCCCTTGTTATCGACGTTATGCCGCAGGTCGGCACGCGCTGTTCGGTGGATGGTGTTGATCGCCTGTGCGACGGCAGTGCTTCCGCTCCAGGCACAAACCACCACCGAAAAAATCGCTCCCCCTTCATCCAGTGCGCAACGCTTATATGCGTCGGCCAAGAAAGACTTATTGCAATTGCGCGTGTTGCTGCGCAATGGGCGCAGCCAATCCACGACGGGTTCAGCCTTTTTATTGGGCGAAGGCAACCTGGCGGTGACCAACTACCATGTCATCTCCCAGATTGCACTGGAACCCGAGACATATATCGGTGAATACGTGGATACCGATGGAAAAAAAGGGGCGGTGGAGTTAATCGCTCTTGATGTGTTGCGCGATCTGGCCATTGTGCGCGTGGATCGTACCGGCACCGGTTCTTTTCAGCTGCCGGACGAGTTGCCGGTGTTGGAGCAAGGTGAGGATCTTTATTCGCTCGGCAACCCGCTGGACCTGGGTTTTGCCATCTCTGAAGGTACCTATAACGGCATCAGTCGGCGAGGGTTTTCCGATCATTTGATGTTTACCGGGCCGCTGAATCCCGGTATGAGTGGTGGGCCTAACATCACCGCTGCCGGCGACATTGCCGGGGTTAATGTATCGCATCGACGCGACGGGGAACTGGTCAGTTTTCTGGTGCCCGCCCGCTATTTGCAGCAGTTGGTCACACTCGCCCAAGGCCAGGCAACACCGCCAGCGGATTTCAAACCCATCATCGGCGAGCAGCTGTTGGATTATCAACAAGTCATGATGGATCACCTGTTGAGCGAACCCCTTACCCACAAGACGCTCGGCCCCTATCAAATCCCTGTGCGCGAATCAGAACAATTGCGTTGCTGGGGCAGCTCGGAAGACCACACCCAGGAAAATTACACCACCGACAGTATCTATTGCGGCATGGAATCGGTGGTGTTTATCTCCGGCAACTTGCAGACCGGTCGTGTGTCTTTCGATCATCAGCTGATCAGCAGTAAAAAAGATAACCCACTGCGTTTTTCGCGGCTGGTCAGCGACAGTTTCAGTCATCAAATCTGGAGCAGCCATCGCAGTGAAGAAGTGACCGCGCAGCAATGCACCGAAGAGTTTGTGGCCAACGACCATCTGCCGATGCGGGCTGTGTTGTGTGCATCGGCCTATCGCAAATTTGCCGGCTTGTACAATTTCACGCTGCTGACAATCACCACCGATGATCCGCTTATGAGCGTCAAAAGTCTGTATGAATTGCGCGGCATTTCATATGACAACGGCATGGCAATAACCCGACAATTACTAAACGCCGTCACGCGCGCAACCGATGAAGCCGCAGCAGCAGGTGAAACAACCACAGATAAGACAACCGCAGATAAAACAACAGGGAGCGCCGCCGAATGAGTCACGCGTTCTTTGTAGAAATCCTGGCGCGCAACGGCGATGTGAAACAACGCATTCCGTTTCATGATCTACCCATTCGTATCGGGCGCGCCTACGACAACGACATTATCCTGGATGACCCGCACACGGCAGCGCATCATGCCGTTATTGAAACCACCGAGGGCGGTGATGTGCAAATTCGCAGCCTGGAGTCACGCAATGGCATAGTCTATCGGCGCCAGCGCGTTCCGCAGCAGCGACTGGATGACCATACAAGCGTTCGCCTAGGGCACACCACGATACGCCTGCGTCAGCGCGATTTTGTGGTTGCCGACGAGTTGGCTGACTCCACCAATCACCAGTGGGAAGGTTGGCCGCCGCTGCTGGCGGGGTTGGTGCTGATTGCGCTCCAGGCATCCTTCGCCCATTGGTTAAACCAGACCGGCAAAACCGAATGGTTGGAGTACCTGAGCGAGATCGCCACCGTGGCCATCAGCATGGTGTTCTGGAGCGGTGCCTGGGCGCTGGTTACCCATCTTTTCAGCGGTCAATTGCGCTTTGGGCGGCATTTGTTTATTGCCGCCAGCGGACTGATCCTCGGCGAATTGTGGAGTCTATTGAGCAGTTACTTGGCCTTTGCTTTCTCGCTGGAGTTTTTTACCCGGTATTCCACGCATTTCGATACGGTGATCATCGCCGTGGTTTTATTTTTCCACATGGTGACTGTGATGCCTCGGCGGCGCTGGCAATGGGGTGTATTGACAGTACTGCTTGCGGTGGGGGCGATGGGCCTCAGTGTTATCAACAGTTATCAAAACACCGGCCGCCTGGCAGGTGAGTTGTACATGCACGACCTCATGCCGCCTGCGCTGCGACAAAGTCCGGACATTTCAATAGACACCTTTATGGATCAGGTCCAGAAGATGAAGGCAGGATTGGATGAAGCACAGCAGGAAGAAATAGACCCGGACGAGCTGGAGGAAGGCGCCGGACCCGAAGACTCGCCGCAACAGGATGAATAGACTCCTGCGCATTTATTTTCTATTAATTTCACACAATTAATTAAAAATAAAAATGAGAGGCGGTGGTCTCTAAAGAAGCTCGAACAAGGTGAGAACTAGCGTGTACACTGTTATTGATGAGGGAAAGGCGCGCTTAAAGGCGAGCTTTTTTGCTTGAGAGGGGCAGCAGACATGCAGCGCCCGGAATAAACGAATCTTTACAGTGGTAATTACCCGGTTTTCAACAGATATCGCACATCGATCCCCTATGCCCACTGATAGGATGTGCTATATATTCAGCCGTATCGGCTACATGCTTTTTAAATAACACAATCGGATAACAACTTCTGATGGACGAATGCGAAAAAATAGCGACGAGCCGATTACTGCACCGGGACTTGTACGATTGGGAGAAATCCCTCGTCGAGTATTACCAACGCTTCGGGGTACCGGCTGAGCTGATCCTCGACGAAGCCCTCCGGCTGTCCTACCGCGTAACGGTAGACTGGGTGGATTCCATGCTCAACGGCAAGACGCTTACCATCGAAGAAAAAACCATCATCAAAAGCTTGCTCAACCTGGGCAAAACCCCCCGCGAAATCGCCACCCACATCCTCGCCTGCCGTCGTGATATTGAACCGAATCAGTATTGATTAAACGATACTCGTCTGCTTAAAGCATTTTCCCGGTTCCTTCAAAAATTACTCAGCAATTCCGTTTTTAGTTTTTCTGTCGTTCATCAATGGATGGTCTTTTACATGCCCAAAAACAAAAAAGGCCCGATCCGCTTTTTACAGTGAGGAACGCGGGGAGCGATTACTATGTAGTTGATCTCAATGGATTTTAATCGACGAACGCTCTCCCCAAGCCTTTTAAAGGCCGTTTTACATAGCATAAAAAGGCTTTACCGCTATACGCTTTAGGCGTACACTTCGTCTATGTACACCATTATCGAAACCCCCACTTTTCAGAAGTATGCCGCCGATATTTGGCAAGATGACGAACGGGAAGCATTCATTGCATGGATAGCGGAAAACCCGCTGGCAGGTGATGTAATTCCCGGTGCAAGCGGCTTGCGTAAGGTACGTTGGTCACGATCTGGAATGGGTAAGCGTGGAGGGGCAAGAGTTATCTATTACAACATGCTTGATGACGGACAAATATGGCTGCTGATTGCCTACACCAAAGCCAAGTATGAGAACTTGCCCGCTGTATTTTTAAATCAACTTAAAGAGGCCATTCACCATGGATAAAGAGCTTGAAAAATTCCAGGCCGATTTGCTGCAGTCAGTAAAAGAAATGAAGGCCGGTAAAGCTGCTCGCGTTCATCAGGTAGAAGTATCCACCGCCGTAGAAGCTCGCAACAAAGTAGGCTTATCGCAATCTGCGTTTGCTGAGCTTTTGGGGGTGAGTAAACGTACTTTGCAAGAATGGGAGCAAGGCCGGAAGCAGCCGTCTGGTGCAGCCAAAACGCTATTGCAAATTGCATTGCGCCACCCGGAAACGTTGCGTGAGTTGCGTCCTGCGTAACTACGGGCGCTAATCTCTTGCCGCCAATACTCCAGCAACAAATCCAGTTGCTTGACCGAGCTGCTTTGTCACAGAGTCGCGAGAGGCGTTAAAACGAGCCGCAATTTGCTGCATGCTGTAATCACACGCAAACCGGCAAGAAATAATTTCTTTCAATTGTTGATCGGCCTTACCCAATGCCGCTACTGCACGATCAACCCTTAAAGCATCATCAGTAATTGAAGGATAAATAGATCGGCTAGGCTTAACCAATTGCATCACTTCCAACATGGAGCTCCGCGCTTTTAAATCTGCGTCACGGCTGCCACGCACCCAAAGCCCCCATTGCTCAATCATAAGTAAGTATTTTTTCATTCAGGTGTCCATCACTGCAAAGACGCCGTCCATGCCCTCAAATCGAACCTTATCGGTAGTATCGGTATCTGTAAATGCCATTGCGTCTACCTCATACGCCGTTTGGGGCACATGGTAGTTGCGTATCTGATGTACACCGAAATGTACCCCAAAAAATCGTCGGATTCGTATGGATTGGATAGGACAGTAATGGATGGAGCATAAACAAAAAAGCCCGCAATTACGCGGGCTTTTAGACGATATCGGACTGTATCGGTTTTCTGTATGGTGCCCAGAGGCGGAATCGAACCACCGACACGAGGATTTTCAATCCACTGCTCTACCGACTGAGCTATCTGGGCTTGGAATCTTGCTTGCGCAAGAGGCGCGTATTAAACCTGCTCGGCCAGAGCGAGTCAAGCCTGCGGCAGCAATTTTGTCCTCTTTCTCCGCGATCTTTATGCCGGTTGGTTATTTATTGCTCGGCGGCACGTAACCTTCCGCCTGATCATAGTCTTCCCCGGAGAGAAAGCGTGTCATTTGTTCCGCCAGATACGTCCGGGCGCCCATGTCCATCAGGCTGAGGCGTTTCTCGTTGATCAGCATGGTCTGGTGTGCCATCCATTCCTGCCAGGCTTTTTTGGAGATGTTGTCGTAGATGTCCTGGCCTTTGGCGCCGGGGTACGGCGGTTGGTCAAGGCCTTCCAGTTCCTGCTTGTATTTGCGACAGAAAACGGTACGAGGCATGGTGAATCCTCCTGCTACATTCGGGAGCGCGCAGGATAACGGCGCAGCCCGGTGGATGCCAGCGATTTGCGCATCCGGATGTAACAGATGCGCGGATGGCGTTATTCCTGCGTCGCCGGTTTGGCTTTTGCCTGGTAGTAATCGCGCAGTACATAAAATGCTTTTTTCTTGATGCCTTTGTTGGACACGACACCCTTGCGATTAAAGTCGTCCTGGATACCATTGAGCAGGCGGCGCGGCGAGCGGAAGTCGGCCAGAATCCAGGGCGAGGTGCCGACGTAGCCGTCGATCTTATCGAGCATGGCGAGGGTTTTCAGGTAGATGCTTTCCTGGTATTCCTCGGTCCAGATGGTGTTGGCATCGCCGTGGTAACCCTGCTTGGCGCCGCCGCCGAATTCGCTGATAAACACCGGCTTGTCGTAAGGGATTTCCCAGGTGACGCGCTCTGCTTTTTCCGGCAGACCATCGTACCAGCCGATGTACTGATTAAAACTCACCAGGTCGACAAGTTCGGCGAGCGGATCTTCCACCACGGCAATATTGGGGTTGTCGCTACGATAATGTTTTTCCATCGCGGCGCTGAGCAAACGCGTGTTATCCAGTGAGCGCGCTTTTTTTGCCAGGCGTTCGAGAAAACGATTGCGCGCATCAGACACGGGGGTTTCATTGGCGAGGGACCAGATGATGATAGCCGCGCGATTTTTATCGCGCTCGATCATCGCGCTGAGTTGGTCTTCGGCATTTTGGTACGTGGCTTCGTTGGTCCAATTGATGGTCCAGTACACGGGGATTTCCGACCAGACTAACAGCCCCATTTCATCGGCGAGACGCACCATATCTTCGTTGTGCGGATAATGGGCGAGCCGCACAAAATTCGCGTTCAAGTCCTTGGCCCAGAGGAGCAATTGTTTTGCTTCGCCTTTGTTGCGCACACGCCCGCCGTTCTCGGCTGAATATTCTTCGTGCACGGAAATGCCGCGCAGGAACAATGGCTCGCCATTCAGCAGCAATTGTTTTCCTTTGGTGGTGATGGTGCGCAACCCGATCTTGTCGGTCAACGTGTCTGCACCTGACTGGAGTTCAACGGTATAACGCTTGGGGTTTTCCGGTGACCAGAGCTGCGCATCGGGCACGGAGAAGCGGAAACTTGCCTGCCCGTTTTTATCCGCTTTGAGTGTTTGTTTGATGTTCAATTCAGGCAGTGTCAGTTGCACGGTTTCGCCGCCTTTGGCACCGTCAAGTAATACGCGGCCGGACACGGTTTTATTTTCCAGTGACGTCAGTGCGATGGTGTAGTCACGAATAAATGTTTCCGGCACAACCACCAATTGCACGGTGCGCGTAATGCCACCGTAGTTCCACCAGTCGGTGTTCAATGTGGGCACGGCATTGGCGTGACGTTTGTTGTCGACTTTAATGATCAGCGAATTGTGTTTCGCTTTTAACTTGCCGGTAATTTCATAATGAAAAGGTGTGAATCCGCCGACGTGAACACCGAGCTTTTTTCCATTCAGGTACACATCGGCCCGATAATTAACTGCACCAAAATAGACAAAGACGCGATCCATATCTTGCATCGCCGGCGCATCAAATGTTTTGCGATACCACACGCTGCCTTCGTAGTAATAGAGTTTTTCGTTTTGCGTATTCCAGTCGCCGGGGACTTGCAGTGTGGGGGCCTTATCAAAATCGTATTCCACCAGGTCGGTGGACTTTTGCATCTTCGAGTCGGTGAAGAAGGCGTTAACGGAAGGATTTTCCTGTTGATCAAAAGGCTCATAACGGTAGTTATAAAAACCGTTCTCGTAAGGATCGACAATGATGCGCCACTCGCCATTGAGTGAGTGGGTGTCGCGTGTATAAACCTGTAGCGCGGTGTCTGCAGCGCTCGCGATGCCGCTGAGCAACACGGCAAGCCACCCCAGGCTATGAATGATTTTTTTCACAGTGAGTCTCCCATTATTATCGGGTTATTGTGCGGATGTTCTCGCCCCTCTGCTGGGGGCTTGTGCAGGTATCAATGTAGGCAGAGATCAATAGGCCACAAAGCCTAACAGCTCAGGCGTTGTGGCGGGAAATTTTTTTACCAAACTTATTTTTATCAACGTAATGAGGGCCTCTATCGGCTTAAGGGGGCATCGCTGCAACGCAAGTACACCAGTGTGTAATATCCCTGCCTATACGACCGGCGCATCCAACTGGAATTGCAAGCGCGCCAGTTGTCGGTAGAGGGGATTTTCTGCCAGTAACCTATTGTGCGTGCCGCTGGCCACAATCCGCCCGGATTGCAGCACCAGGATGCGATCCGCATTCACCACCGTGGAGAGACGGTGCGCGATCATCAACGTCGTGCGGTTTTTCATTAGATGTTCCAGCGCTTGTTGCACGACGAGTTCGCTGTTGGAGTCCAGTGCGCTGGTGGCTTCATCGAGCAACAGGATTGGACGATCCGCCAGGATGGCCCGGGCGATGGCGAGGCGTTGTTTTTGTCCGCCCGACAACCGGATACCGCGCTCGCCGAGAAACGTATCCAGGCCTTCCGGCAGCGCCTGGATAAATTCCATCGCATAAGCCGCCTCGCACGCGGCGATGACGTCATCGTCATTGGCATCCGGTCGCGCGTAGCGCACGTTATCGCGCACGCTGGTGGCGAAGATCACCGGGTCTTGCGGCACCAGGGCAATATGCCGGCGCACGTCATTGAGGTCAGCTGTTGTTAAGTCGATACCATCGATACAAACCCTGCCAGCCAGGGGATCGTAAAAGCGTTGCAGAAGCTGAAACACCGTGGTTTTCCCGGCGCCCGAGGGGCCGACCAATGCCACCTTTTCACCAGCGGCTATCTCCAGGGTAAAGTCGTCGAATACCGGTGTGTCCGGGCGGGTGGGATAGGCAAAACGCACCTGCTGCATGCTCACGGCGCCGCGCGCGGGCTGGGGTAACGGCGTGGGCTGTGGCGCAATGATAATGGTGGATGGCGTAGTCAGCAGTTCGACCAGGCGTTCAGTCGCACCGGCGGCGCGTTGTAAATCGCCGACCACCTCGGAGATAGTACCCATCGCGCCGGCAACCACCACGGCATAGAAAATGAAGGCGGATAATTCACCGCCGCTGATGCGGCCGGCCAATACGTCGTGGCCGCCGACCCATAAGATTAAGGCAATCGCACTGAAGACCAGTGTAATCACCGCGGCAACCAACAGGGCGCGCTGGCGGATGCGGGCTACGGCAGTGCTAAAGGTATCTTCCACGCGCGCATTGAATTCTGCTGTGGAGGCGCTCTCGTGACCGTAGGCTTGCACGGTGCGAATTTCGTGGATGACTTCATCAGTGTAGGCACCGACATCCGCGACGCGATCCTGGCTGGCCCGCGCCAACTTACGCAATCGACGCCCGAAGGTAATGATGGGCACCAACACAAACGGAATAGCCAATAACACCAGCGCGGTTAATTTAAGGCTGGTGATCGCCAGCATGATCAAGCCGCCGATCAACAACAAAACGTTGCGCAACGCCATGGAGACGCTGGAGCCGATCACCGTTTCCAATTGCGTTGTATCGTTGGTTAAGCGCGACAGCACATCACCGGTGCGGTTTTGTTCGAAGAAGGCCGGGGGCAGGGTTAAGAGGTGGGCAAACACGCGGCGACGTAAGTCGGCGGTGATGCGTTCACCTAGCCAGGATACGAGATAAAAACGACTGAAGGTCGCGAGCGATAACACCAAAATCACGCCCAGCAACCCGAGCAGGGCGTAATCCAATAACGCTTCACTGCCGGCAATAAAGCCGTGGTCGATAACTTGTTTCAAGCCTTGGCCGATAAACAGGATGCAACCCGCTGCCACGATCAACGCTATCAACGCGAGGGCGATACGTAATCGATAAGGGTGTAATAAATCGAGCAGAATGCGGCGACGCGATAATGGCTCCGGCGTGGTTGAGGACATAATAAAACCCGTAGATGTTGGATGAGATAAGGCGGTGTGCGGTTGTAACATGGTTCTGGCCAGGTCACGCCCGGCCTTGTAGCGCCTGCTCATACCTACGACAGAACGTTTAACGCCGAGGATCAAACTCCGCTAATTTTTCCAATAATTTCTTTACCGGCGCGGCCAATCCGATGGTGCCGGGTTGGTGCGGGTTGTACCAGAGCGTCTGGTGCGCTTCGGCAATATTAGTGGGTGTTTTTTTTAATTGTATTAAGACCGGGGTAATATCGAGATGATAATGGCTAAACGTGTGGCGATAAGCATCCCAGGTTTCACTGGTGGCAACCTTGCCGAAACGATCCTCCGCGTAGCCTTCAGCATCCATATCCAACGCAATCTCCGGAAAGCTCCACAGCCCACCCCAGATGCCCTGCGGCGGTCGTTGTTGCAATAAGATATCGCCGGATGGATTGCGCAGCATCAGCAGTTGCACGGTTTTTTCCGGCAAGGTTTTCTTCGGTTTTTTACCGGGATACACGCTCACCTTGCCCGTTGCATAGGCTACACAGGTGCTCATCACCGGACAGCGTTCGCAGGCGGGTTTACTGCGTGTGCACAAGGTGGCACCGAGATCCATCATCGCCTGGGTGTAATCATTGACGCGTTTTTTGGGGGTGTGTGTTTCGGCGTGGGCCCACAAGGTTTTCAGGGTATTGGCTTCGCCGGGCCAGCCAGCGACAGCATGGTGGCGGGCCAGTACGCGTTTGACATTGCCATCAAGGATCGCGGCGCGTTGTTTGAACGCAATACTCACAATAGCGCCAGCGGTAGAGCGGCCGATACCCGGTAATTCTGCCAGTGCCTCGACGCTATCAGGAAATTCGCCAGCGTAATCGCGTACGACAGCTTGGGCACAGCGATGCAGGTTGCGCGCCCGGGCGTAATAGCCCAAGCCGGTCCATAAATGCAGTACGTCATCAATCGGTGCAGCCGCGAGGCTGGCTACATCCGGAAAACGCGCAACAAAACGCTCAAAGTATGGAATGACCGTGGTGACCTGGGTCTGTTGCAACATGATCTCGGATAACCACACGCGATAAGGCGTAATGCCCTGTTGCCAGGGCAGGGTTTTGCGACCGTGTTTATCAAACCAGGTAAGGACGGCGCGGGAAAAATCATTGCTCATCTTGTTTCTTTTTGTTGAAGATATTTTTTAACAGGTCTTCGGCTTTTTTCCCTGCGTCTTCACCGCCCAATTTTTCGTTGAGTTTTTCCCGCAACTCATCTTTTTTTGCATCCACTTTCTGTTCGACGGCATCAATTTTGTCGCCGTGTTTTTCGCGCAATTTGTACTCCGCGAAATCCTTGGTCAACGAAGCCAGTGCCTTGCTGTCCGGGCGACAATCGCGCACCGGGTTGAGATCGGTCAGCGAGCCATGACAGCGCAAGAGCGACAGGCTGCGGTTCAGCCAATAATTGCTGCCGATGATACACCCTTCGGCGCTGGTTGCCGCTACTGTTGTACC
>CAMLOU010000108.1 GCA_946481735.1 uncultured Cellvibrio sp. | reverse complement strand
CTGCGGGCAGCTTCGCTGTGCAAATTGACTGCCCTGTCAATTTGTCATGCGTTTTTGAAACAAAAGGCCTAATGACAAACGGACTAAACCCGGCAATCGCCGGGTTTTTTTATGGCAGGAAATTTATTGCGGTAAGAAATCAAACGAATAATTCAAGGTCGTTCGCGCAACATTGGAGGCCGGGAAACTGATCAGGCGAATACGCTGTAACAGTTTTGCTTCCAGTTCCGGGTCCTGCAATTCGCTGGACACAATACTCGCATCGGAAATCTTGCCCGATGACTCGATGATAATCTTCACCACCACCTTGCCCTGCAACGCCGGATTCTGACGTAAGGCGCGGTTGTAGATAGAGAAGATCGCACCCTTGTGCTGCTCCATGACCTTGCGAATTTCTTCTTCACTGCGCGCCGCACTTTCCTGCGCCTGACCGCCGCTATCCGCCGCTGTAGTACCGGTGGATTTAGCCAGATCACTTTCCACTTTTGTGGTTTCACGACCGGATAACGCCACACCACCCGTATCGCGACTCAATGCAGCGGTATTAATTCCACCGCTGGCCGTTGTCACGCCGCTGGTCACCATCGAACGATCCACGGTAGCCGCAGTTGCCTCACCCCGGGCGACATTGGCGCTGTCGATGGCGGACACATCGAGCGACTCGCGCATCTCCATCAAGTCATCCTTGAATTGCAGCAGACCACTGGCCGCCGCTTTTTCACGCGCCTTGGCGACGTTGGGTTTTTCCGGCGGCTTTTCTTTTACCGGCTCCGGCTTTTTCTCGGGCTCGGGTTTTGGCTCTTCCGGTTTGGGCTCCTCAGGTTTTTTCTCTTCCACCTTCGGTGGCTCTACCGGCTTGGGCGGCGGCAATTCCTGCTTTTCCAGAATCACCCGCGCCAGTTGCGGCGGGAGCTTGGCTTTTTCTTCGCGGGTCTGCTCCGGCACATCAATCAGGGTAATCGGAATACTCACCACCACCAAAGCTACCAGCGCGATCCGGAGGATGCGCTTGAAACGCTCATCATCCTCGGCCGACGAACTCCAGGGCAGCAGGGTGTTGGGGGAAAGGTAAAATGCCATCAGCCCTCCGCCCCCTGCGCATCATCAGAAACTGCGGTTTGCGACACAGCGAGGGAGATATCGCGATAATCGGCCGCCGCACAGGTCGCCATGATTTTCTTCAGCAGTTCATAAGGAATTGTTTGATCCCCCATGATCGTAACTGGCCGACCAGTGAGTTTTTCTTCTTCCGTCAATGGGCGGGCTTTGGATGCCTGATACTTTAACTCCGTCTCCAGCGGTGCGTATTTGTCGTCGGTGCTGGCCAATACTGAAGCCACACTCCCGATACGCTGACCGGCGACCACAATGTCCTCTGCACTGACCATCACCACCAGATTATTTTCCGGCACTATGTCGGAAACTGACGCGGGTAATTTAATGCTCTTGTCGGTTTGCAAGACTTCTACATCCGAGGAGTTCACCAACAGGAAAAACACCAGGATGGTGAAGATATCCATCAAGGACACCAGGTTCAGTTTGGGTGCCTGGTTCATGCGGCGATGGTGTTTGGCCATACGTTTGGCGCGTAGCGATTGCTTCATGGCTGCGCTCCCTGTACGGCTGTGGTGGACTCACCTTCCGGCGCGTCCCCCAAGGAAATCTCCGGAAATAATTCCGCGTTGACTACCGAGGCCGCGACCACCGCTTTGAACGAGCGCACGGTGTCCATCGCCGTCACCACCGTCTGGTAGGGCGTGTCTTTTTCCGAGAGGATGAAGATGTCTTTTTTCTCGATACCTTTTTCTTCCAGGTTGCGTTTCACTTCCTGGAGAATCATCGATAAAAGTTTGTAATCATGTTCGCCTTCCGCAGTTTTCTCGACGCGCTTCAGGCGAATGCCGGCCGGGTAATTCACATCGAGATAATCCTTGCGAATCACCAGTTCCAGTTGTTGCGGAGGTTCTTCCTCTTGCGGGGTGCTGGGGTCCGCCATATCAGGCAGTTTCAAATCCAGTACCGTGGTCCGCGCGAGCACCATGCTGATCAACAACACCGGCACCAATATGATCATCAGATTCATAAAGGAGGTGACGTCGAGATCGGCTTCGCCGTGTTTGTGTCGCCTTTTAATGCGCATAACCAGTGCTACCTGTAACCATCAGATGAGTGATAGGCCGCGCCTCCAGATGGGGCTGTGACCTTGCCGGGTTTTAGGCTCGGCTCGGCGCCGCTGAATCCTGGGCGCGGTTTCTCTGGGGCATTTCCTGCACATGGGCGATGATGTTGAGGCACTTGACCCCGGCCATCTCCAGGCTGTCGATGATCTCGGTGGTTTTGGTTTGCAACATGGAATGGATCAGCAGTAACGGAATCGCGGCGATCAGACCGAAGGCCGTGGTGTTCATCGCCACCGCAATACTGGAAGACAGCAGCGCGGCTTTCTCCGCCGGGTCGGCATTGGCCACCGCACCGAAGGCGGCAATCAAGCCGATGATGGTGCCCAACAGGCCCAGCAGGGTGGCGATGTTGGCGAGGGTAGCCAGATAAGGTGTGCGACGTTCCAGACGCGGCATGGCTTCCATCACACCTTCTTCCATGGCCAGTTCAATGTCATCGCGACGGGGCGACTGCGCCATGCGCGCTACGCCAGCGCAGACAATGCGCGCGATAGGGGCATTGGTGGATTTGCCGGTGTTCATCACCGCCTGGTAATCGCGCTTTTGCAGCAAGGGCAGGATGCGATCAAAGGCCTGGCGGTTGGAACGTTTGGCCATGCTCAGGAACATCCAGCGCTCAATGGCGATGGCCAGACCGACCACCAGTACGACGGCGATGGGGTACATAAAGGTACCGCCTTCCTGGAAGAAACGAATTAATGTGTTCATAAAAGCACTGTCCTTCAACTGACTTAGGGGTGTAGGTGTTGTAATAAAAAGCGTTTTATTAGCTTAGCTAGTCTCGCGCCATTTTCACGGCGTATTTTTCAAAACTTGACCTGGCGCATGGGACGCTAGGGTTTTGCCTTGTTGAGCGCCGCTTCAGCCTCAAGGCTGCGACGCAGCTCTTCGCGCTCCAGATGGCCAAAAACCTCGTCATACTGACTGCTCAGGGTTTCAAATTCGATATCAGTGGCCTCCGGCGATTGCCAGGGCAGGATGTACAACACCCGGGGCTGTTCCTGGTTACCGGTGACCGTGGTTTGCAGATTGATCGTGGCTTCGCCGGTCGGGCGCGGGCGCGCAGGCTCAGATGAAGCCGCCGGTGCAGCGGCGGGCGCGGTGTCTTCTTCCTGCGCCAGGGCCGGCAGGTTCACCCCCAGCAGCAATGCCATCGTTAACCCCTGTTTTAACCAGTAAAGTTTCATGACTAGCCTCCGCTCGCGCCTAACCGGCGCTCCAGATCGACAATCCAGCCATTAACCAGCTTGTCCGGCTCCGGCAGCAATTGCTGGTAAGCCTGGTAATGTTGCAATGCCTGCTCGCTTTTGCCCATGTACAGGTCGTAGAGGATGCCCAGGTTGCGGTGGCTGGCGGGATGAAATGGCCACACCGTCAGCGCTTTTTGATACTGCGCCTCGGCGGCTGCAAAGTCGCCGGCTTCGCGTTTGAGGATAGCGAGCTGGTTGTAGGCATCCAGGTTGTTGGCGTTAGTCGCGATAGCCTGATTAAACGCCTGCTCGGCTTTATCCAGCTCACCTTTGGCCTGATACACCAGGCCCAGATTGAGATGGGCGCCGGACAGGTTGGGGTGTTGCGTGGTCAAGCGGGTCAGCAGGTTTTCTGCCTGGGGCCACTGCTTTTTTGCCATGGCGGCGATGGCGTCGTTAAACAACTGTTGCGCCTGGCGATTGATCGAGGGCTTGGTCGCCAGGTAAGGGTTGGGCGTGGGTGGTCCCGGCGGCAGGAGCGGCGATTGCGGCTGGGCCGCTGCGTCTATCGGAACCTGTTCAGCATCAGGTACATCTGCTTTCTTCGGGCCGGACGAACAGGCGGTCAGCACCAGCAGCGCCGCCAGCAACCATGCGTTAATGGATCTCATGGCTGACCTCCAGACGGGTTTCCTGCTTGTTGTAACGTCCCGGCAGCAGTTTGGCGAGCGCATCAAAGCTGCGTTTTACCCATTGGTCGTAGGTGCCTTTCCAGCTGCGCTGGGCATTAGCCTGATGAATCTCAATAGACTTTTCTTCAAAGGGATAAGCCTGTTCTTCCAGCAGGATTTCGTATTGCTCCAGCTCCAGTTCATCCAGGCCGTTGGGGCGCTGGGAGTCCATCAGGTCGCGACTCAATTGAGCATAGATTTCACCGATGCGAAAACTGGCCTGGGTGGTGAATTCGGCCACACCGTATTTCAATATCCGCTCCTGGCCTTTGAGCGCCTTATCCAGCGCGGCGCGCTTTCGTTGCAGGCTGGCCTTGAGCGGCAAGTTCAGCGGGATGCGCACAAAGTCGTCATAGGCGGGCTGCGCCAGTTCGGTCTCGGCGGAGGCCGCCAGGTAGATAGAACGGTCGGTGCGCGCATCGCCGGCAGCGGCGTTGGTATCAATGATCTTCTGCAACCAGAATTGGCGGCGCGTGCCATCGCCGGTATCGGCATATAACTCGGTCAGCCGATGTTGCGCTTCCAGATTCTCCGCCAGGGGGCGCGGGTAGTTATCGGCGTAGCGGGTATATTGCTCGATAGCGCGGTTGCGGTCACCGGACTTGTCGTACAGCTCAGCGCCCATAATCAGGGATTGGCGCTTCACATCCGGATCGGTGCTGGTGCGTTCCATCACCAGTAATTCATCTGCAGCCTGCTGCCATTTGCTCTGGTTCTGGTACACCACCACCAGCTTGGCAGGCAGGCTCGCCGCCAGTTCGTGGCTGGGATATTGCTGACGGAAGGACAACAACACGCGCTCGGCATCAACCCAGCGCTCCTGTTCAATCAGGTAGGTACCCGCATCGTAACGGGCTTTGATGGCCACGTCGGTATCCGGCGTGACTTCGGTGATGCGCAGCAACTGGGTGATGGCATCATCTTTTGCGCCCGCCGTTAGCGAAGCCTGCGCCTGTTGGTAAATACTTGCCGCAATTCGCTCACGCACATCCTGCTGGGTCGGCGCACCGGGGGTTTGGCCGTAAGTGGGTAATAACTTCAGTACCTGCCAGTAAGCCTGTTCAGCGGCGGGATACTGTTGGAGATCGAATTGGCTGTGGCCCAGCACCAACCAAGAGCTGAATAACAATTGGCCATCGGGCTGGGGTTGCCAGGCAATAACCCGCTCCGCCACCGCGATGGCTGAGACCTGATCCCCCTGATTCAGCAGTTCCGGCGCCGCCTGTGCCAGGACCGTTACGGCACGCGGGTCGGTCGGGTAGACCTCGGCAAAGCGCAGGGAATTATCGATCTTGCGTTGCTGCCATTGTTGGCGCACTTCGCCCAGATTGGGTTGGGTTTGATCGATCAGCTCCTGCGACAACAGTACCGCTGAATAGGCCGCCTCGGCTCCATGGATCGGACTGCGATATTCGTAGGCCACTTTCTCGTAAGACATCAATGCCTGGGCCAGATCGCCGGCTTCGTACAGGGATTCCGCCAGCAGGAACGTCATATCCGCCGCTTTGGGGTCCTGAGGGAAGGTTTGTACAAACTCGCGATACCACAGCGCCGCACTGGCATAAGCCGCAACCGCCTGATTGCTGGCGGCCTGCTGTTCACGCGGGTCGGTGAGGGTCTGGCTGTTGGCTTTAAGCTGTTGCGCTTCGGCGTGTTCGTAAGCCGCCAGTTCCTGCAAGGATTCATGCAGGTAAGCGCGGGCGGTGTTGCTGAGGGCGCCGTTGCGCTCGGTCCAGAAACGGCTGGTAATGCCGTAGCGACGCACAAAGTCCTGCTTGGCCGGCAGGATCAAGCTGGGGAAGTTGCCCTGCTCGTAGGTCTGGATGGTCTTGATGCTGAAGTCCGGCGCGAAGTCCGAATTGGGATTGTTTTCCACAAAATGGTTATAGGTTTCAGCACTGTCGTTAAAACGTTTCTGTTCCAGGTACAACTGGCCCAGTTGCTCGTACAACAAGTGCTGGTACACCTTGGGCCCAACTTCTGTTTGCAGGTCGGTAATCGAGGCCGCACCATCGAGGTAAGACAGCGACAGGCCCATCACCCGCAGGGTATCGCCCACCAGATTACTGCGCGCTGGCCCCAGATCTGCCATCGCCTGGCTTACCTGATCCGGTTGTTTGGCAGAAGCCAGGAGCTGGTCCAGAACCTGGGCAAAGGCGTGCAGGGCCAGGTCATAGTCGCCGCGTTTGAATTGCGACCAGCCCTGCATATAGAGCGCATTTTGCTTGAAGGTGTCATCGTCACCCGCCACCACGCTGCGGTAATGGCTTTCCGCCGCGGCATAGTCGCCATCGGAAAAGGCTTTTTCCGCGCGGCGGAACTGGGTTTCAGACATCAAAGGCGAGTCGGGATGGTTTTGCGCCAGTTCATCCAGCACCGCCGCTGCTTCGGCATTGCGGCCATCCAGGGCGTAGGCCTTGGCCAGCTTGTAGCGCAGCTGATCAATATCTACGCCCTGGGTCGGTTGGGGCTTGCTGGCTTCGTAGTCAATCAGTTCGCGGTACATGGCGATGGGGCGGTCGTATAAGCGACGCAGGTCGGTCGCTTCGGCTTGCTCCCGCTCGCTGCGGGCCATCTCCAGATCCGCCAGGCGCAGCAGGATTTGCTGGCGCAGGGCCGGCTCTTCCGCTACTGCCAAAGCCTTGCGGTAGCTGGCTTCAATGCGGTCAATCTTGATCACCTCGACCGTCTTGGCCGCATTGGGCAGGGTGGCGGGGGGCAATTCTGCCAGGGTGCCTTCGCGTTCCTCGCTGCCGCCGAACAGGCCGCAGCCGGTCATGAGCGATACGCCAACACAGGCGATGTAGATAAGACGGAAGCGACTCATGGGGCTTGCTTCCTCAGTGCCTTGTCGTACAGGCGCGCCACCGCCAGGTGGGATTGGGCCAGGTAGGCCGTAAGCCGTTTCTGGTGGCCGGCCAACTGACGATCTACCTGTTCGCGCAACGCCTCGGCGCGAATGTCGATTACCCGCTCGGCTTCAACGAGTTGATCCTGGGTTTCATTCTGCAACTGGCGAATCCGCGCCATCATCGGGCGAATGTCCAGGTTGGTCGAGGTAATGGCGTCAATACGGCGCGAGGTTTCATCCAGTTGCGCCAGGGCTTCATCAATCTGCTGGCGATTCTTCTCGTTTGCCCACAAACGCTCCGGGAATTGTTGAGCCGCTTGCCATAGCAGGATACCGCGATACATACGCAGGCTTTCGGCATAGTCACTGGTGTCCTCACCGGATTGCGCCATGCGCTGCAAGGTTGTCTCAGAGCGTTGCACCATCTCGTAGAGCTCGCGGCTGTTATCGTCGGCTAGCGCCATAACGTCGTTATTGTCGATGATCCGCTGCAAACGCGCGGCCAACTGGTCACGTTCTTGCTGCAACACCACGCGCTGCTGGTCGAGCGCCTGTTGCGCGAGGCGCTGCTCCTGTTGTTGGCGCAGCCGCTGTTTTTCTTCCAGCAAGTCGGCGTAGATATCCAGCTTGGGTTGCCAATCCTGCAACACCTTGCGCAGCCGCAGGAGGTCGCGCAGGTCAAGCACAGCGGTCTGGAATTCATTCTGGGAAAAGAGTTCGGTGAGATAGGCGGAACGGGTTTTGATTACGCTGGTGCGATCCAGCTTGAGCCAGTTCTGCCCGTCATCAGTAACCACGGCGGTCAGGATCGTGGGATCGGTGACCGGGTCAGCGGCCGCTGCATCCAGTTCTTCCGTAGTGACTGGCCTGGCGCCGACAATCGTCAGGAGTTCGCCTTTGGTGAGCGTAGCGCGCATATCCTGCACAAGTTCGATCTCGGCGGTTAGCAGGGACTCCGCGGTTTCGTACGCTGATAACGCGTCACCCTCGGCGCCCATCTTTTCATAGGCAAAGGGCAAGGCCAGCAGGGATTCCTGCACCGGCGGATAGATCAGGCTGCGCTGGCGCAATACCTGCCAGGGGCGGATCGCCAGCTCGTAATCTTCCTGCTCCACTGCCGCCCAACCGTAACCCAGGAGCGCCTGATTCGATTGCGATCCGCTGAGCAAGACTTTGCTGAATTGTTCAATGGCGGAGGTGTAATTGCGGCGCAGTAAAAAGGCGTAGCCCATGGCGGTGTGGGCTTTGTCTTGTAATGTCCAGTATTCGGCGCGCAGGCGCGGATTTTCCGGAACATCCAGCTTGACCAGCTCACGGTAATAACTGCTGGCCTGCATGTAATCCCCGGCGCGGGCGTAGGCGGAACCCATGTTGTAAAGCGCGTAGGGACTCCAGTTACCCAGTTGTTCCTGGTTCAAGCGCTTGAGGGGGATGGGAGTAAGTTGGTCGCGGCGGATTTGCAGGTTGATCTGCAACGCACGCATCTCGCCGGTCAGGACCGGGTTAAAGTCGGCACTGACGCGGGCAAAACTCTGTTCGGCTTCGTTCCAGTTGCCGCGAATGTAATGCAGCTTGCCCAGATAAAACCATGCGGCATCACGCACCCGCTGGGGTCGCTTCTCGCCCTGCAACAGGTCTTGGAACAAGCGCTCAGCATGGTGCTCCATGCCGAACGCCAGGCTAATTCCCGCCGCCATTAACTCCGGGTTATCGGCGTGGCCCTGGATACCGTCACGACTATCCGCCACCATCAGTTCGGTCAGCGCGCTGAGGTAATCCTGCTGGTAGTAGTGATACAGGGACACGCCATAACGCAAGTCGGCTACTGAGGTTTTGGGTTCCTCAGCCGCGAGGCTTACCCCAGGCAGGAGGCACAAGGCGACGGACAGCCATCCGCGACACCAGCGCGAAGCGGCGGCCATTGCCATGCAGCCACGCCCTTGCCGCGCGTGTCGGTTATGGAAAACTACATCTGCCATTCTTTGATATCGAAGACGGGTTGCAACTGGGCGGTAGAGTCGATGATGCGCAATTCAAGCACCAGGGGCGACTGGGTTTTATTCACGGTCAATTTCGCACCGCGTTTGTAATCCTGGTGAGGACCGCGACCGGTAAAGAAAGCCGCAATCTCATGCTCACCGGATTTGAGATTACCGATATACAACCGCTGCACACCACCGCGATAAAGCGCATCCACCTGTTTATCGGTGTACAGCTCGCTGGCGACCAACTGGCCGTCGATCTCCAGCTTGATAGCATCCAGGGAAAAATATTGGCCGAGGTCCATGGAGACATAGATCGCCACCTGGCTGCTGGCGGGGTAGAGCAATTCTTCTTCGAGGATCAGCAGGTCGCGGTTGAGGGTCAGCACCGCTTCTTTCAGGTTTTCCAGTTCCGGCGCAATGGGCGCCTGCTGCATGGATTCACCCGCCTCAGTCTGGGCGCCGGCGGGTTGCCAGAGGAAAACGAGGAACAGCGCCGTCACCAGCCATCGCACTGGCAGCTTCCCCAAGGTCGTGATCATTACCGTTTCTCCACTCTATTCTTTGCGGGTGTTATTTCCGGAAGCAATTAGCGAGCGCTGTTGTTAGATGCGACAGCGGAGGCTCATTCTAGAAGCCCGACACATTCTTGGATGTGAACGCCAGCACACTTGCCCCTGCGCTGGCGGGTATTTTTTGTCATCCGATCAAACACTGCTCAATCGGCTTCATCAATTGCCAGCACTTAGGATAGCCGAGTTTTGGCGTGCTAATCGATTTGTTATCGATCTTGTGGATCAGGTAGCGCTTCCGGCGGCGCCAGCCCCTGGCTGTAATGCACCTTGCCTTCTGCGGTGATAATAATTGCATCAAAACCGGGCATTTTTTCGATCAATTCCAAGCCTTTTTCCACCCCCAGTACAAACACTGTTGTGGACAGCGGATCAGTATCAAACCCCTGCGGACCGATGATGCTGACGCTCGCAATGCCTTGGGTGGATTTACCCGTGCGCGGGTTGAGGATGTGATGCACCCGCTGGCCATCGCTGTCGATGAAGTACCGTTCGTAATCGCCCGATGTAGAAATCGCGCAATCGATCAAAGGCAGCTTGATGGCGACGCTGTCCTCGGCGCGCGGATGTTTAATCCCCACAATCCAGGGCCGCCCGAGTTTGTCGCCCATCACCCGACTGTCGCCACCCGCCGAAATATTGGCGTGGGCGATGCCCCGTTGTTGCAGGATCTCGATACCGCGATCCACCGCGTAACCCTTGGCAATCCCGCCCAGGTCGATATATACCTTGGGATGGGTGAAATAGAGCGTGCCGGCAGCTTTATCGAGCCTGACGAATTCGTAGTTAATCGCCGGTAGCAGCTCTTCCGCCTGGCGCTCACTCGGTTTCAGTTTTGCGCGGTAGTCGTAATAGCGCCCCAAAGAAGCAAAGGTGATATCGAAAGCACCACCGCTCACGCGACTGTAGTAGAGGGATTTATCAATCAGGCGGGCCAGTTCAGGGGAAATACTCAGCGGCTTTGCAGCGCTGGCTTTGGGAGCAAGGCGATTCGCGCGGGATAACTGGCTGGTGTCGATGTAAGGACTAAATTCCGCATCAATGCGCCGCATCTCATCCATCACCGCCTTTACGGCCGCCTTGCCTGTAGCGTCATCCTCGGCCCAAAGGGTGACGCTCACGCGGGTGCCCATGATGTCCTGGTCGTCGCTGTGCCAGTCGGCCAAAGCGGGTAGGGACAAGAATAAGGCAAATACTATCAGCAGGGTGCGCACAGCAGACTCCATCGCGACAAAAGATCGGTGCCGATTATCGCCCCGTGTTTTGACAATTGCCATCGCAAAGGCCGCAAAACGATGCCGGCCAAACGCCTAAAGTTTCCGTCCATCATTAAGTGCTGATTTAAGGATCAATCAACTCCACCCATGGCTCGCTGTTATCCAGGCGGACCGGACTGTAGATGCCTACATAATTTTCCGGCAAGGAATGTTGCAACGGGTTTTTATTGGGCGCGATACCGTAGCGCGCTGTGTAGTAATGGTAAAAACCTTCGCTATCCTGCACATACACGCGACTACCGCTGCTGTAACTGCCGGCAGATTGCCATTGACCGTATCCTGCCAGAGGATGAGACCCCCCTTGATTACCGCCATCCGGTTGGGTCGTTACATCCCCCAGGCGACTGGTGGTACTGATGGTGATGTTATCGAAGTAAGTGTACTGATCTGTGGCTGGCGCCCAATCATTGGAACTGCCGCCGAAGAAGGTTTCGAATAATAATTTATCGATGGTTACCTGCGCGCTGGTGCGCAATAGCAGGTTGCTGGAAACCAGTACTTCTTCACCGCCAATGTAGGTGGTGATGCGCCCATCGTGTTGGTTAACCGAGCCCAACTCCACATGGCTGGTGATGGTGTGCCAGCGGCCTTTGGTAAAGAAAAAATAATAGCTGCTGTAATCGCCGCAGTATTCGGTTCTATCCGGGTTATACAGATACTGCAGCGCGTGGCCATTCTCTCGCCACATCAAACGCGCACTAAAACCATTGAGTAAATTGTTGGCCACACAACCGGTCGGCTTGGTGCCGGTGTAGCCCGCAAGGCCCGGTAACTTTCCGCCTTTTACCCAGGTAAAGTTTTCATCGAACATCACTTTGTATTGCAGCCACAATTGATTATGCGGCGCACCGGGAATGGTGTAAGTAAAGACCGACGCGGAACCGCCGCCCACTTGCCCCTGGCGGTAAGTCACACGCAACACCTTGTTATTGCCACCCTCGGGGTCGCTCAAAATATGCAACCGGTTATCGGCCACACCTGCTGAAGTATTGGGATTAAATCCCCAATCCGCGTTGAATTGCGCCGCTGTATAAGCACCAGTTGCGTGTTGATTAAAGTCATTGAAATACAGTGGCGCACCGCCGGTAGAGCTATTACTTGAAGTGGATGAACTGCTCAACGAACTGCTACTGGAACTGGAAGAGCTGCTCACGCTGGAGGGAGCACTTGAGGACATGTTGAGACTGGAAGAACTGAAACTTGAGGAATGCGTAACACTGGAGGAGCTGGTCGAAGATGATCCTCCAGCATCACACGCACCCAGATCACTCCAGGCATAAGTCCAGGCCCAACCCACACCCGGCTCATAAGGTCCGCCCTGACAACGACCAGCAAACACAGGCGCACAAGGACAACAAACATCACGCCGGTTATTGTGGTTGTGACGGCGTACTGCGTGAGCAAACTCGCTGACAGCGCCATGTCGTTGGCCAGGCGAGAAACGGGAAGTGCGTGGATCGGTAAAAGATTTCTTTGGAACAGAGGGGGAGTTTACTTCGGGGGACAACGTTGTCAATATGGCGGAACATAACCTACGGGGGAATCTTTTATGTCACGCACCGGCAAATCCAGCTCCGCTCCCTTAAAGACGCTTTGCATCCCGCTGTTACTGTCGCTGTTAAGCGCATGCGGCGGTAGCAGTGGCTCAGGCGCTGATAACGCATCAACATCCAGCCAGGCATCCTCCACCGATACCAGCAGCAGTTCCAGCATGCTATCCAATTTCTCATCCAGCAGCTCCGCCATGAGCAGCAGTGTTCCTTCCTCATCCAGTGACAGCTCGATAAGCAGCTCTGCCAGCTCAATCGCCAGCGCCTCATCCAGCTCGGCTGTCGCCATCAGCGAAAACATTCTGTTCGACGATTTTAATTACACCAACGCGACCCAAATGCCTACCAACGGTTGGTATGTACGCGCCGGCGGTGGCGGGCCGGGTGTTAGCGGTGCAAGTTGGTCCGCAGATTATGTGACCTTTCTTGATGACCCTGACAACAGCAGCAATCGCTTGATGCGCATGCGCGCATCCACAGCGGGTAGCGGTGCAACCACCGTGCAATCGCAAATTACTCACGACGGTAATTATTTGCGCGGCACCTACGCCGCCAGAATGTATTTTTACAACGAACCGGCGTCCGGCACCGACGGCGATCAAATCGTTGAAACCTTTTATACGATTACACCCCTGGCATTCTCCATGGACCCGGATTACAGCGAAATTGATTTTGAATATTTAGCTAACGGCGGCTGGGGCCAAAGCCAACCCACCATGTTCCTCACCACCTGGGAAACCTATCAACCCGATCCCTGGCTTGCAGACAACACGCACACCACGCTGGTTGCCGACCACGCCGGCTGGCGCACATTGGTAGTTCAAGTGGATGAAAACCAGGTGCGTTATTACATCGACGGCGCATTACGCGCGACGCACGGCGGAAAATATTATCCGGAAACGGCGATGTCGATTAATTTCAATATCTGGTTTATAGAAGGCGGATTAATTAATTCCAACAGCGAACGTGTGTATCAGCAGGATGTTGATTGGGTTTATTTTGTGGATCAGGAGGTATTGAGTCCGCAGGAGGTTCAGGCGCAGGTGGAGCAGTTGCGGGAGGATTTAGTGACGTTTAGAGATAGCTTTAAATAACCTAATGAGCCTCGTAAAATTGCTGACCCTGGATCACCGGCTGTTGCCAGATATGGTCATTGAGACCTACTTACCACATTGCGCATGCACTTTAAATAAAGTTACAAGCAAAGCATTGTTTCTTATCTATTTACTCGCTAAATTGCTGCATTACAACAACACAACCTCGCCCATACAAAGGAACGGTAATGAGCAGCGCTCATTTACTGCTACGGCCTAAGGAGAGTTATTGATGCTATCGCCTCGCTATTGCTTATCTGCTCTGCCAACCCTGCTCTCCAGAATTTTCCGTTTGTCTCATATGATTAATTCACAGGAATATAAAGTGATGTCCGCCAGGAAGACCGTTCGTTCGTTTATACCTTTTTTATTGGTAACTCTATCCGTACTTATCACGCCAGTTGCAAATGCAGCAGCCACATTTAACGTACCAGAGACGGATGATGATGGGAATTTTTCGATCAGTTGGGCCAGTGACAGAACCTTTGCAGAGCTATATGAATTGGTCAATGGGCAGATAGCGGGTCCCGCTATCTATGGAGGCGGTAGGAATGTTACCGTTACCCGAAACATTACGGGAAAACCTGAAGGGGTCTATGAATATGGATTAAACAACTGCCAAGTCGTTCACGCTCCAACCGGCACCTTTAACAGTTGTGAGTTGTTGCGAAAAACTATTACGATTATCTACGCTGCCGTCCCACCAACCAATTTTTCTGCAATTGTATCCAACACAAAGGTTAATCTTTCCTGGACTGCCTCCAACGGTACAACAAGCTACGAAATTCAACGTAACAACAGTGCATTGACAACTGTTTCGGGAACACCTTATTCCGACCCATCAGCAACTCCAGGTGTCGCCTACACTTACAGAATTCGTGCTTGCAAAAGTAGTACTAACTGTTCAGCGTGGGTTTCATCCAACAGTGTCACTATCCCGGCCATTCCCGCTCCTCCAGCATCTATTAATGCAATACCCAGTGGCCAATCAGTTTCCCTCAACTGGCCTTCATCCAGCGGCGCGACATCTTATGAACTACAACGTAACAATGCCACCATCAAGACACTTAATACAACCAGCTATACAGATCCATCTGGACTTGGAACCTTTA
>CAMLOU010000107.1 GCA_946481735.1 uncultured Cellvibrio sp. | reverse complement strand
GTGTATTTATTCACCAGGATAAAGTCGCCAACATCCAGGGTAGGCTCCATGGAACCCGAAGGAATCTGAAACGGCTCTACCAGAAATGAACGCAGGACAAATACCACCAGCAACACCGGAAAGAATGACTTGGCGTACTCAACCAAAACCGGTTCGCGGACAGCGGCTTGCTGGGCCTCAGCGTAAGCGGCCTGCTTTTGTTCATCCGCTATGTTCAGCTTACTGAATTGTTGGTCTACTGCTTCCAATGCCGCTTTACGCGGACGCGCCAGGACCAGGGTGTCATAAAGCCAAATCAGGCCAGTGATCAGCACCGCCAGGGTAAGAATCAGAGGGAGGTTAATACTCATCAGTATTCCTTGTTCTACGGAATTCACGTTGTGCAAAACCGCAAGGGTTCAACAGAATGTCAGCTATCAATTTTTAATACAGCAAAGAACGCGGCTTGTGGAATTTCCACACTGCCAACCTGTTTCATACGTTTTTTACCGGCTTTTTGTTTTTCGAGCAGTTTTTTCTTACGTGTTGCATCGCCACCGTAACATTTGGCTGTGACGTTTTTGCGCAAGGCTTTTACCGTGGTACGCGCTACAATTTGTCCGCCGATTGCTGCCTGGATAGCAACATCAAACATTTGCCGCGGAATTAATTCTTTCATCTTTTCCGTGAGCGAGCGGCCAATGTTGTGGGCTTTGTCACGGTGCACAATCAACGCCAGCGCATCCACTTTTTCGCTGTTGATCAAGACATCCAGACGCACCAGGCGCGCGGGTTGAAACCGCAAAAAGCTGTAATCCAACGAGGCAAAACCGCGGCTCACGGATTTCAACCGGTCGAAGAAATCCAGCACCACTTCGTTCATGGGCAACTCATAACGCACCGACACCTGGCTGCCGGTAAATTGTAAATCTTTTTGCACACCGCGTTTTTCAACGCAGAGTGTAATCACGTTACCCAGGTGTTCCTGGGGGACGAGGATATTGGCTTCCACAATTGGCTCGCGCATCTCGGAAATCAAACCCGGCTCAGGCAGTTTGGAGGGGTTGTCGACGTAGATGGTCTCACCTTTATTATCGACAACCTCGTATACCACCGTCGGTGCCGTGGTAATCAAATCGAGATCGTATTCCCGCTCCAGGCGTTCCTGGATGATTTCCATGTGCAGCATACCGAGGAAGCCGCAACGGAAACCAAAGCCCAGGGCATCGGAGCTTTCCGGCTCGTAAAACAGTGAGGCGTCGTTCAGGGTTAACTTGGCAAGCGCTTCACGGAAGTCTTCGAAGTCATCAGAGCTGACCGGGAACATACCGGCATACACCTGGGGCTTGATCTTCTGGAAACCTTCCAGCGCCGGGACGTCCGGGGTACTGGCGTGGGTGATGGTATCGCCCACGGGCGCGCCGTGAATGTCCTTGATGCCGGCAACCACAAACCCCACTTCGCCGGCTTTTAATTCTTTTAACTGAGTCAGCTTCGGACTGAATACACCTACGCCATCGACACCGTGGACCTTGCCGATGGATTTGGTGATGATCTTGTCTTTCAGGCGCAGCGTCCCCTGGGTCACCCGCACCAGCGATACAACACCGAGATAATTATCAAACCAGGAGTCAATGATGAGCGCTTGCAGCGGTGCATCAACATCGCCTACCGGGGGCGGCACCAAACGTACCAATTCTTCCAGTACATCTTCCATTCCCAGACCGGACTTAGCGCTGCAACGCACCGCTTCTGAAGCATCAATACCGATAATATCTTCAATTTCCTGGGCGACCCGATCCGGTTCGGCCTGCGGCAGGTCCATCTTGTTGAGAACCGGAATGACCTCAAGCCCTTGTTCGATGGCGGTATAGCAGTTGGCGACCGACTGGGCTTCAACGCCCTGTGCCGCATCTACCACCAATAGCGCACCCTCGCACGCCGCCAAAGAGCGTGATACTTCATAGGTGAAGTCCACGTGGCCAGGCGTATCAATAAAATTCAGCTGATAGGTCTTGCCATCGCGGGCCTTGTAGAACAGCGTCACGCTGTGAGCTTTGATGGTGATACCGCGCTCGCGCTCAAGGTCCATCGAATCCAGAACCTGGGCTTCCATCTCACGATCACTCAAGCCGCCGCATAGCTGAATAAAGCGGTCTGCAATGGTGGATTTGCCGTGGTCGATGTGGGCGATGATAGAAAAGTTACGAATATGGCTGAGGTCGGTCACTGGATATCGAGTACTTATATGGATGACGAAGAAAGATGTGACAGGGTAGCCCCTGCCGGGAAAGGCGGCAGTTTAGCCTATTTGCCTGCGGCTTGCTATGCGGCTGAAAGCGGCTGTTAGCGCACTTGCGCCAGTGGGTTCCGGTGCTTGTAAAACAGCTTCGGACCTGGGCCCGAAGCTGTTTCTTTTAAGGTTGTCAGCCACCCTGGTTGGGCGGCGGGATAGCGGTGTTATCGCAAGGTAATGGTATGGAAAACCGGACGACCGTTGCGCAAAAACCGAATCGCTTGCGGTGTCCCTTTCTCCAGCGTGGCCAGAATGTCCCGGTAACTTTCTACAGAACCGATTTCATTAAAGCCCAACTGATCGATCACATCCCCGACCATGAGTCCTGCCTGGGCCGCCGGACTATTAGGTTCGACATAGCGAACAATCACCCCGCCATCGGTAGCTTGACCGGGGGAGTCTTCGATATCTTCCACCACCAAGCCAAGTGAATCCGCGCTTGACGAGGGTACCTTCTCGGGCAAAACCGGAGCTGCGGCCTGCATTTGCGGCTCGGGCAAGACCCCGATGGTGACACGAATAGTTTGTTCTTTACCTTTGCGAATCACCACAACCGGCACCTTGGTTTTTGGTGAGGTGCGCCCTACCAGGTAAGGCAGGTCCGCCTGGGTGTCTACATTACGCCCGTTGAATTTGATGATCAGGTCACCGGCCTTAATACCGGCTTTAGCCGCAGGTCCACCAGGCTCCACGTCCGCTACCAGTGCCCCGGTCGGTTTATCCAGCCCAAGCGAGCTCGCAAGATCACGGTTAACTTCCTGAATCGCCACACCGAGCCAGCCGCGATCAACTCGACCTTTGTCTTTCAATTGCTCGACCACTTCTTCCGCTACGCTGGAGGGGATGGCAAAGGACAAACCGATGGAACCGCCGGAGCGGGTATAGATCTGGGAATTGATGCCGACCACCTCGCCATCAAGGTTGAACAGGGGACCGCCAGAATTACCGGGATTAATGGCGACATCCGTCTGGATAAAGGGAACATAGCTGCTTTCGTTGCGCGCTGAAATATTGCGGCCCGTGGCACTTACGATGCCCGCACTGGCCGAGTAATCCAGCCCAAATGGCGAGCCTATGGCTAATACCCACTGGCCGACTTTCAAGCTGTCCGCCTTCGCGAACTTCAATTTGGGTAAATCTTTGGCATCGATCTTTAGTAATGCCAGATCGGAACGTTGATCACTGCCCACCAACTCAGCTTTGAATTCGCGCTGGTCGATCATGCGCACGGTAATCTCATCAGCCCCATCCACCACGTGATGGTTAGTCAGTACATAGCCATCTTCCGAAATAATAAAGCCGGACCCCATGGAGCCGTAATCCCGCTCCGGCGCCTGATGGCGCTCGAACAGCTCACGAAAAATATCGGGAATATCCTGGGGGTAAGGGTAATTTTGTTGCGGGGGAATACGTAATTGATCGGGGGAGTTGCCGCGCACCAGCGTCGTAATCTTCACCACGGCGGGCGAATTTTTTTCGATCAGCTCGGTAAACTCCGGCAGAGCGGCCGCGCAGACTTGTACGGCGACACACTGCATCACAATAAACATCACAAGGCCCATGAATTTGCTGCCCGGTTTTAACATGCACTGCACCTCGATCTCGCTGGAAAAATAGGGTTTATTACTCATGACCGACAGAAGGTCAAGAAGAATTAGCCGACAGGCGTCAGACAAAGTCGAGGAGAATTAATTCCCGGCGGAAGGAAGGGTCAGCGCTCCAGGCGCACCGTCACACGGCGATTTTTTTGTCGCCCCTGGTCTGTGGCGTTGCTGGCAATAGGATAGCGTTCGCCATGCCAACGGGCGGTGATTCTATCCCTATCAATCCCGGCAGCGACCAGATAATCAGCAATATGTTGGGAACGCGATTTAGCCACATCAAGATTATTCGGGCGCGCTCCGACACTGTCGGTGTGGCCATCAATCAGCACACGTTTAATCCCCTGGTCCTGCTTTACATAGAGCGCCACCCACTCCAGCTTGCGCTGCTCGTCTGCAGCAAGTTCATCAGACGCGCTATCAAAATACAGCGTGGTGCGTGACACCTCTGCATAACTCACCGGCAACAATTGCTTCAGGCATGTTTGATAACGGGTCACGGCGCTACGAAATTTAAGCGGCTCAACCACCACCCGGACGGGGTTGCGCGAGGTATTGTCAGGCTTGCCGGTAATGATCACACGCAAACCTTTAAGTAACTCGGCTCGCAACGTCGCTACCAGCGAACTGTCAACCCGCAATGGAACCGGCTCCGCCACAACGCGAGTATCCACCAGGGGCCGGGGAAGATTGCCCGGTTGCTGCCAGGACGGGCGTCCCAGGCTGATAGTCGCCGCGCCCTCGGGCATCAGGATCTGTTTTTGCTGGAGATAGAATATCTCGGACTCGCCCGCCCGACGGGAAAAGATGGCCTGCCCAAAACCGGCCACAGGTTGTGATAACTTGCACTCGAAGACAGACTGATCCACCTGCCAATCAACGTCGGACAGCACGGTGTTGAATGTTGCCGCCCAAGCCGGCGCGGCAATCACTAGCAACCCTCCGCTGAGCGCATTGATGAGCAGCAGATTGATAATCTTGGTAAATAGGTGCACGGGAATGGGGGCCAATCTCATTGTCTGTCACCTGCCGGGCAGGCTTTCATTAACCATAGCATACTCAGGCTATCGACCAGATTGGATCAGGCTTTAGCCTGTTCAACGGCACCCAAACCGGCTGCGCTTTAGCGACAAGTTTGATAGCATGCGGCCTCGCCCTGAAAGTGCTTCTGAGACGCTACGCCCTATGACTGACCGTATCACCCTGACTCGCCCGGACGATTGGCATATCCACCTGCGTGATGGTATCGCCCTGCAACGCACCGTTGCCGATGCTGCACGTTACTTCGGGCGCGCTGTCGTTATGCCGAACCTGGTGCCGCCGGTGACTGACACCGAGCTGGCGCTCGCCTACAAAGAACGCATCCTGGCGGCGTGTCCGGCGGACAGCGCATTTGAGCCGTTGATGGTTTTGTATCTCACCGATAATACCTCCCCCCAGGAAATCTTCCGCGCCAAGGCAGCGGGCATTCATGCCTGCAAGCTCTACCCTGCCGGGGCCACGACCAATTCCGCCTCCGGGGTTACCGACCTTAAAAAGATTTACCCGGTGCTGGAGGCCATGCAGGAAACCGGCATGTTGTTTCTGTTGCACGGTGAAGTGACTGATAGTGCCATTGACATCTTTGATCGCGAGAAAGTCTTTATTGATCGCACCCTGACCCAGGTCGTCAGCCATTTTCCTGCGTTGCGCATGGTGCTCGAACACATTACCACCAGCGATGCAGCAGGTTTCGTCAGTGAGGCACCTGCCAATGTCGCAGCCACCATTACGGCACACCACCTGCTCTACAACCGCAACCATATGCTGGCTGGCGGTATTCGCCCCCACTACTATTGCTTGCCTATCCTCAAGCGCAATACGCATCAGCAAGCCTTGATCAAAGCCGCCATCAGTGGCAGCCCGAAATTTTTCCTGGGCACCGATTCCGCCCCCCACGCGCAGAACAAGAAAGAGGCAGCCTGTGGTTGCGCAGGCAGTTATACCGCCAATGCCGCCCTGGAGCTGTATGCAGAAGTCTTCGAAGACGCCGGTGCCCTGGACAAACTCGAGGGCTTTGCGAGCCACTTCGGTCCGGATTTCTACCAGCTGCCGCGCAACACCGATACGGTTACCCTGGTGAAGCAAGCCTGGCAGATTCCGGAAAGCCTGACCCTCGGCGACCAGCCACTGATTCCCCTGCGCGCCGGGGAAACCCTGCGCTGGCAAGTACAATATTAAGGCAACCTAGTGAATCCACCTGATAACCCCAGAGATCCCGCCTCACTGATTGCCCAGCGCTTCCGGGGCTTTCTGCCCGTTGTGATTGATGTTGAAACCGGCGGCTTTAATGCGCGCACAGACGCCTTGCTGGAGATTGCCGCCGTTACTGTGCGGATGGACGAAGACGGGTTGCTGCATCGACACGAGACCTTTTCATTCCACGTCGATCCCTTCGAAGGGGCCAACATTGAGCAGGCCGCACTGGATTTTACCGGCATTGATCTGGATAGCCCGGAACGCATGGCAGAGCCGGAGCTCATGGTCATGACAGATTTATTCCAGGCCATCCGCCGGGCGGTGAAGGAAAACGGCTGCACCCGCGCTGTGATGGTCGGGCACAACGCCCACTTTGACCTCAGCTTTGTCAATGCTGCCGTCGAGCGGTGTGATATCAAGCGCAATCCTTTCCACCCCTTTTCGTGCTTCGACACCGCAACTCTGGCCGGCCTCGCCTTCGGCCAGACGGTATTGGCCAAAGCCTGCCGGACAGCCAACATCGAGTTCAGCAATAGCGCGGCCCACTCAGCAGCCTATGACGCGGAAAAGACCGCCGACCTCTTCTGCTACATTGTGAACCGCTGGCGGGAATTAGGCGGTTGGGCACCGCTGATGGTGGAAGAGAGCGACGAAGAAACGGAATAAACCGCGTTCATTGTGAATCTATGGTGATACGTGGCAGTTGACCGGCCGGCAGTGATTGTTTCTCTGCCGGTGCGATGACTTCCGCCACCCCTTTGGCAATCAATTTGCCCTCCTGATTGTGGGCCTCACAATCCAGCACTACCAGGCGCAGGCGCTCCTTCGTTTCAGTCACGGTCAGGGTCACCGTGACGGTGTCTCCCAACTTTACCGGATGTTTAAAACTGAGGCTCTGGCTGCGATACACCGAACCCGGCCCCGGCAAGCGCGTGGCAATAGCGGCGGAGACCAGGGCACCCGTCCACATCCCGTGACCGATAGGTTCCCCGAAAGGTGTCGTTGCCGCGTATTCGGCGTCCAGATGAATCGGGTTTACATCGCCGGAACAGCGGGCGAATAACACCACATCTTCATAGGTCAGGGTTTTGCTGTAGGCAGCCGTCACCCCGGGATTCAACTCTGCAAGTGTATAATTTTCCAGCAAATTCATCGCAACACGGACTCCTTAACAAAATTTTCGTGCAGTTTAATCCATATCCTCACAGCGCCCTACTTTTGCCCTGTAAAAAAATGGCGGCGGTTGCTATGCTAGGGCAAATTTATAAATAACAACCTCCCCGTATTCGGGTACAAGCAGGAGCCACTATGTCTACGCAACAAAAGCTGTTCGTCGTTGTTGACCCTACCGCTGAGACTCACATTGCACTCGAGCGCGCCATTATCATTTCCAAGTTGCATGCGGTAACACCCTTCGTCTACGTGTTCGTCTCTGTTGACCCGGATGCGGTGGATACCCGTTCCAGCAACGACCAATTGTTCCGCGATCAGAAATGGTTTGATGAAACCATCAAAAAACCGTTGAATGACGCCGGTATCGAATATCTGATCCAGGTGTCCTGGTCGAGCGAGTGGCAAAAGTCCATCATGGATTCCGCCAAGCGTATCGATTCCACTGTGATTTATCTGCCGGTCCACGCCAAGAGCAACAATCGCCGCTTCAGTTTTACAGAATCCAAGTGGGAATTGTTAAAAGGTGCCTATTGCCCGGTGGTATTGATTCGTCCGGGTGCCGGCGCCCAGCGCAAAGTTATCCTTGCAGCGGTTAATTTCCAGGCACAACGCGATGTGCAGCGCGAGCTGAACAAAAAGATCGTTGAACAAGCCAAATATTTTGCTGAAATGTACGGCGCGACGGTACACGTAGTGAATGGTTACCTGGACTCCATGAATTACCCGGATCGTGGTCGCCTGGTCAATGAAACCGGCATTCCCGCCGAGCGCATCCACGTCAGAAATGGTTATACCTCTGAAGCAGTTTCCGAAGTTGCTGAAGAAATTAATGCCGACCTGGTAGTGATGGGAACACTCGGTCAAAACGGTATGACAACCACCCGTCGCGGTAATACTGCCGAACGGTTGATTGCTGCCCTGGATACTGATGTGATGGTCATCAATCACGAATAACGCACGCAGTAAATACTCATAAAAAAGCCGGCCTGTTTTTTTGAAAGGCCGGCTTTTTTATGGGTGCACAGGTTAGCGAAAATAGCGCGCTCTTTATCGGAGATATTGCTTCAATTACCCAAGATACTGTTCCAACTACCTGAGGTACTGTTCCAGCGGCGATTGCCGCCCGGATAAGGTGTCCAACTCTGTTCGCAGGGTTTTCAACCAGTCAATAAAGGCTTGCCGGATAAGCACGTTAGCGGCTACGCGGTTGTTATTTATTTGCATTTGTCCCAGATCGCGACTGTCAGTGATCGTACCAATAAGCCGATGGGTCACTGAATCAAATAACTCCATCGAGATGGTGATCTCGGCTGCGCCTTCGTTGTACATGGCAAGAGCCTCGTTTTCTTCAGCCGCCGCGGGCTTACCGGAGGCGATCTGCACGATCCGTGATTTCACCAGCAGCACATCTTCCGCTGGATTAATGGCCGTGGTGTAGGTGCCATCGGCGATTAAATTGCCTACCACCGCATGTGTGTATTCACTGCGTAAAAAACTCTTGTCCTCATCAGTCAGTACCCAGGGGCTGTCACTGCGTCGCTCCGCTGGAATGCTTACATCAATATCATTGAGTCCCAGCTCTGCCACGATAAGCCGCCGATAGCGCGCAAAGTCGACGCCGGGAGCGACAAACGTTCCTTCAATAATGTGTGGATCTGGTGTCGCTGACGTATCATTTTGTGCCTGTTGTGTCACTGAATTTTCTGGCGTCTCCTGGGTAGTGGTGCATGCCCAAAGCATCACAACACCTATCGAAATCAGGATTCTGGAAAATATTATTTTTAGCTGTCGCATAAGGCCCTCATCTGGCAATACCGGATCACGGGATTATCCGCTACCGCATTGCGCGTTACAACGTGCACAGTAAATCCTGTGTGGAATGGGCAAACCCTGTCTATACTCAACTAGTCATATCAACCCGCCTTGCTTTTCGGCAGGTGTACCGATACAGGATCCTCTCCGGTGTTTGTGAAAATAAAGGTCTCCCGCTATACAACCCTGCTGAGCTTTGTTGCAGGCCTTGTCATTACTGCTACAGCGACTGCCGATCCGATCGATCACCGTTTTTCCGGATTTGCCACATTGGGTATCGTCGTCAATGACAACCCAGACCTGCGCTTTCGTCGCGATGTCACCCAGGCTGATGGCTCTTACGATGACGAGATTGCGTGGAAAACAGATTCGCTGATTGGCGTGCAATGGCAAAGCCACTGGTCAGATCATTTTGATACCACTGTCCAGTTGGTCGCCAAAGAGCGCTACAACAATAATCTCAACAAGGCGATTGAATGGGCCTTTGTCGGTTATCGCCCGGTGGACGGCCTGGATGTTCGTGTCGGCCGGCTCGGCAGCGACCTTTTCATGTTGTCTGAATACCGGCAAGTCGGCTACGCCTTTCCCTGGGTTCGACCACCGCAGGAGTTCTACGGCTTTTTATCTTTCTACCATTTCGATGGTATGGATATCAATAAACGCTTCGACTTGCAGCACGGCACATTGAACATCAAATTATTTTACGGCAACTCCGATGAAGATTATCCAACGGCCGATGCCGATACGCCCGGCGTCAATATGGATTTTGATGTAGCGGGCATCAGCTTCAAACTTGAGTGGGATGACTGGAAATTTCGCTACAGCTATTCCCATGTGGATATCAACAACAATGTTGTTGAAGGCTTGTCCGCAGCACTCACCAGCGCAACACCACTCTGGCCTGACGCCAATCGATTGGCCCGCGATCTGAGCACACAAAATAAGTACATCGCTTACAACGAGTTCGGTATCGGATACGACAACAATGAATGGTGGGCACAAGCAGAAGCAACCGATCTACGCAGTGATTCCAGCCTGATGCCAAACAGCCGCCATTTTTATCTCAGCATTGGCCAGCGCTTCGGTGCTGTATCAGTTTACGGGATTGGTGGTTACGTCGGTCCCAAAAACGATGTACCGGCCATTATTCCACCGGCGGGTTACCCATCGCCTGTCGCAGAACAACTTGCCCTCCTGGCCTATGTCACCTCCGCCAGTCTTGAAGGCGTACGACTTGAACAAAAAAGTTATGGCCTTGGCACGCGCTGGGATTTTGCCAGCAAGATGGCATTAAAGTTACAGGTGGAAAAATTTGACGTTGACGTTGATGGCAGCGGTTTATGGGTTCGTAATCAACCCGTTGGGGCGGATATTGACCGAACCCCCACCGTCGTGAGCCTGGCGATGGATGTATTGTTCTGATGCGCATCAATCGATTAATTATTTTGTTGAGCCTGTTTATCAGCAGCCTGGCGCAAGCTGATTTGCTGGTCATTGTGCATAAAGACAATTCACTGGAGCGACTGGAACGCAAACAGGTGGTGGATTTATTTATGGGGCGCGTGACAGCGTTTCCCAACGGTCAATCAGCACAAACGCTGGATTTGCGCGCAGGCACACCACTGCGCGCACGTTTTTATAAAGCATTGACCGGCAAGAGTGAAGCTCAGGTGGATGCTTACTGGGCCACCCTGATCTTTGCGGGCCGTATGTCACCGCCCAAACAATACGGCGACGACCAGGCTATTATCCAGGCGGTTGCTGAAAACCCTGCAGCTATTGCGTATGTACCCAGACAAACACTGCCTTCAACGGTGAAGGTGGTGATGGAGTTATCCCAACCGGAATGATGATTAAAAGCCTGCACATAAAACTTTCCTTGAGTGTTGCGGCGGCTGCGCTGTTCGTCGTGATTTTGTCCTCCTATTTTTTTTACGAACGCAGTTATGAAAATTCATTTGCCGATAGCGAAAGGTCCGTGCGCCAACTGCTGGAAACCGTCAGTAACACAGCAGCAATTGCTGCCTATGTCGGCAACCGCGAGCTTGCCCAGGAAGTGGTAGCGGGGCTGTCGATTAATGACATTGTTGTGGGTGCACAGATACGCGCGGGCGATGACATTATTGGCCAACAAGGCAAGTCTGTGAGTGACAGCCAGCAAACGCCTATTTCACTGAATTTGAAAGCGCCCTTTGATGAGCAGGAGGTGGTCGGTGTTGTTGCGGTGCTACCTAACCTTCCCTTGATAGCCCTGCGCGCGCGGGATTCCGCTACCGCAACGACCATCGGCCTCGCCGCCCAGGCCGCCGTGGTTGCTCTGTTGGTTTTGATTATGGTGTATTGGATGATGACCCGCCCGCTGGCAAGTTTGTCGGGACGCTTGCACCGCATTACACCCGGCGACGGCAATCGTCTGGACGTGGCAGGATTGCACCGCAGCGATGAAATCGGCTTGCTGGTCGGTGACATTAATTCGCTGCTCAATACAGTGGAAAAAATGTTGGAAGAAGAGCGGCAATTACGTCATCGCGTTGAGTTGCTTGAGCATCGCTTTCGCGGCATCTTTGAAGACAGCAGCGCCGGTATTTTTTTAGTGTATGACCACGGGTTATTGGTCACGGCAAACCCCGCTTTTTTTCGCATCACCGAATTGACCGATCAGACACCGGCCTCCCTGGGTACCACCGACATCATCAAAAGAATATTTATCGATGCCACGAAAGCTGAAGAATTAATCCAACAGGCATTGCATACACAACATCCCTGCTCTGCCGATTTACGTATTAAAAGTCATCAACAGGATATTCGCTGGGTTCATTGTATTTTTTCACCTGCTGGCAGCGAGCAGCAAACACCTACGGTTGAAGGTGTCATCTACGATATTACCCAACGGAAAATATCGGAAGAGCATACGCGCGAACTGGCAGAAAAAGACAGCTTGACCGGCTTATTCAATCGCCAGGCAGTGGACTCCTTTCTGGCAAATCTCTCGGGTATTGCCGGGAAAGGCTGGATCATGATGATGATTGATCTTGATGGCTTTAAATATGTGAATGACACCTATGGCCATGATGCAGGCGATGAAGTCCTCAAGGTCGTGGCTTCACGTTTGCGCAGTCTGGTGCGCGATTCCGATATTGTCGCGCGCCTGGGCGGTGATGAATTTTTAATTGTATTGAACCAAACCAGAAACCTCACCATGGCCCGCACCATTGCGCAAAAAATGGTAACTGCCCAACAGGATGCGATTGAGATCCAGCCCGGGGTTTATGAAACAGTCGGTATCAGTATTGGCATCGCACTGTATCCGGATCACGGAGACAATGAGATCAGTGTGCGTCGGCACGCAGATCAGGCGATGTATGCGGTGAAGCGGCGAGGGAAAAATGGTTATGCGGTTTATGATGAAGAAAATGTATCGCCCGAGAAAACCTGAACAGTGTGCAATGAAAAAAAGGAGGCATTTGCCTCCTTTTTTATCGCGCATTAATTAACAAATACGCGCGCGTTGCGGAATAACCGCATCCAGGCGCCGTCTTCCTGCCAATCATCGGGATGCCAGGAATTGCTGACGGTGCGGAACACTCGCTCCGGGTGCGGCATCAGGATGGTGGCGCGGCCATCGCGGCTGGTGACGCTGGTAATACCCAGCGGTGAACCGTTGGGGTTGGCCGGATAGTATTCCGTGGTACTCAAATTATTGTCGATAAAACGCATGGCCACCGTGCCACTCTGATCACAGGCTTGCAGCGCCGAATCGTTAGCAAACTCTGCACGACCTTCACCGTGAGCCACCGCCACCGGTAAATGCGAACCGGCCATGCCACTGAACAAGACCGAAGGCGATGACTGGATCTGTACCAGACTGAAACGTGCTTCGAATTGTTCAGACAGGTTGCGTACAAAACGCGGCCAATGGTCTGCACCGGGAATCAGGTTTTTCAAATTGGACATCATCTGGCAACCGTTACACACCCCTAAAGAAAAGGTGTCATCGCGATGGAAAAATTGTTGGAACTGATCGCGCACACGGTTGTTGAACAGGATGGTTTTGGCCCAGCCCTCACCTGCCCCCAGAACGTCACCGTAAGAGAAACCACCGCAGGCCACCACACCTTTAAAGGCATCCAGCGCAACGCGACCGGACAGCAGATCACTCATGTGTACATCCACCGCCGCAAAACCGGCGCGCGTAAATGCCGCCGCCATCTCCATCTGACCGTTGACACCTTGCTCACGCAAAATCGCAACAGAAGGACGTACGCCGGTATTGACATAAGGTGCCGCGATATCCTCATTCGGATCGTAAGTCAGCGATGCACTTAAGCCAGGGTTATTGCACAGCAGCTGTTCAAATTCCTGTTTTGCGCAGTCCGGATTATCGCGCAGTGCTTGAATACGGTAGCTGGTCTCCGCCCACAAACTTTGCAGGATCACGCGGGATTGATCAAAGATCATCTCGCCGTCCTGCTCGATGTGCAGCCAGTCTTCTTCATTCGGCTCACCGATCACCTGCACGTTTAATCCCGCCTGGGTGAAACGCGCAGCCACCGCCGCCGATTTTTCCCGCGCGACCTGCAATACCGCACCGGGTTCTTCACTGAACAGGACCGCCAGCGCATCTTCACCCAATCCGCTGATATTGATGTCGATACCACAGTGGCCGGCAAAGGCCATCTCCGCCAGGGTTACAAATAAACCGCCGTCACTGCGGTCGTGATACGCCAACAGATCATCTGCCGCCAGGCTGGTTTGCATAACGTCGAAGAAAGCTTTCAGTTGAGCTGCGTCATCAAGGTCTGCCGGTCCATCACCCAATTGGTTGTACACCTGGGCCAGGATAGAACCACCGAGACGATTCTTGCCGTTACCCAGGTCCACCAACAGTAAATCCGTTGCGCCCTTATCAGTGCGCAATTGCGGTGTGAGGGTTTTGCGCACGTCCACCACCGGTGCAAATGCCGAAATGACCAGCGATAAGGGGGCAGTAACGGCTTTGTCGATGCCATTTTCCTGCCACGCTGTGCGCATGGACATGGAATCTTTACCGACGGGAATCGTAATGCCCAGAGCCGGGCACAACTCCATACCCACGGCCTCCACGGTGCGATAGAGTTTTTCATCTTCACCCTTGTGGCCGGCAGCGCACATCCAGTTTGCCGAGAGTTTTACATCGGACAGTTTTTCAATATGGGTTGCGGCAATGTTGGTGATGGCTTCCGCAATCGCCATACGGCCGGAAGCGGGCGCATCCAATAATGCAACGGGCGTACGCTCGCCCATGGCCATGGCTTCGCCGCGATAACTGTCGTAACTGACCGTCGTCACCGCGCAATCCGCCACCGGCACCTGCCAGGGGCCAACCATTTGGTCGCGCGCAACCATACCGGTTACCGAACGGTCACCAATGGTAATCAGAAAGCTTTTGGCCGCGACGGCAGGATGTTTGAGCACTCGCTCAGC
>CAMLOU010000106.1 GCA_946481735.1 uncultured Cellvibrio sp. | reverse complement strand
CGGGCTCATACCCGGTTCATCATTGGGCACATTGCGCAGCTCAAACTTACCGCCGCAGCCACCGTCTTTAACCAGTTCGGGAAAGGCATTGGATAAACCGCCGGCACCCACGTCGTGAATAAAGGCAATGGGGTTTTGCTCGCCCTGCTGCCAGCAGCTATCGATGACTTCCTGACAGCGCCGTTCAATTTCCGGGTTCTGCCGTTGCACAGAAGCAAAATCCAGGTCTTCTGATGAACTGCCGGACGCCATGGATGACGCCGCGCCGCCGCCGAGCCCGATCAGCATCGCCGGCCCGCCCAGCACCACCAACTTGGCGCCCGCCGCAAAAGGCGGCTTTTCAATATGTTCCTGTTTGATATTGCCGTAACCACCGGCCAGCATGATCGGCTTGTGGTAACCGCGGCGTTCGCCGTCAAAGCTCTCTTCAAAGGTCCGGAAGTAGCCGCAAATGTTGGGCCGCCCAAACTCATTATTAAAAGCAGCACCGCCGAGAGGACCGTCGATCATGATATCTAGCGCACTGACGATGCGACCGGGCTTACCGTAAGGTTGCTCCCACGGTTGAGTGAAGTCAGGAATCTGTAAGTTGGAAACCGTAAAACCGGTGAGCCCGACCTTGGGTTTGGAACCGCGACCTACCGCACCTTCATCGCGAATCTCCCCCCCTGCACCGGTACCTGCGCCGGGGAAAGGGGCGATAGCGGTCGGATGGTTGTGGGTTTCCACCTTCATTAACAGGTGGATAGGTTCCTGATGGTAGGCGTAGGTTTTGCTGGAGGGCTCTGGATAAAAGCGGCCGGCTTCCGCGCCAGCAACAACTGCCGCATTGTCGGCATAGGCGGACAAGACATTGTCGCCACCGACTTCGTGGGTGTTCTTGATCATCTTGAACAGGCTGCGCGGCTGCTCAACGCCATCGATAGTCCAGCTGGCATTGAAGATTTTGTGGCGGCAGTGTTCGGAGTTGGCCTGGGCAAACATCATCAACTCCACATCGATGGGATTGCGCCCTAACGCCTGGAAGCTTTCTACGAGGTAATCAATCTCGTCTTCCGCCAGGGCCAGCCCCAAAGAGCGGTTGGCATCAGCCAGCGCTGCCCGGCCACCGCCCAGAACATCCACGCTGGTTTGTGGGGCCGGATCTTGTTTGATGAAGAGTTGTTCTACTGCTTCCAGTGAATCGAAAACGGTTTCCACCATCCGGTCATGGAGCTGTGCAGCGATCAGTGATCGGTCCGCAGCGGCGAAAGTGCCGGTCACGTAGTAGGCAATACCCCGTTCTATCCGACGAACTGATGAGAGTCCGGTATTTTTGGCGATGTCCGTCGCCTTGGATGCCCAAGGGGAAATCGTGCCGGGGCGCGGCACTGCGAGGAACAATTGCCCATCGTGACTGACTTCGCCATCAACCTTGGGGCCATAGGTCAGCAACTGACGCAGGATAGATTGCTGCTCATCATTCAGCGGAGCGGTAAGGTCAGCGAAGTGGACATATTCCGTAGCAATGCCCGTCACAGCGGGAACCTGTTGTTGCAGCGAGGCCAGAAGTTTTTGGGTGCGAAAGGTGGAAAGAGCGGGGGCGCCACGCAGAATCAGCATAGGGGAACGAGCCTCAAGCGTCGGGGGGTGTTAAAAGAGGGCGCAATTGTACTTGATCCTCTGGCCGTTAACATCATTTGTAATGGCCCCTTGTCCCTCTGCTTGTGGTCTGCAGCTGACTTTTACACAGCCTGTGGTGTTTTTTACCAATTTAAACAATTTTTTCGAAGATTTTTTTACTGGATTAACCGGCTTCTGGTGTCGATAAAACCCTGATGGAATCTGGGTTTGGCGCGAAAATTGATTAATTTTCATTCAAGGGCTACACTATTTTTGAGTGAAAAACAAGCTAGCGGCGCACGTTAAGAGGCATTAAGATCGCGCAAATTTTGCACGGGTCAGCAATGGAATAGATTCGGCATCCGTAAATCCGGAGACACCGTATATGGAGATAGGCAAACGCAAAGCCGCCCAACGAATGATTTCCAACCTGTTCAGCGGGTTGTCCATCATTGCCATTTCACTGATGCTGGTACGCAGCTACTTGCCCAGCACACTGGAAAAAGTCCTTACCGAAGGCCAACTGCGGGTTATCTCACGCAACGGCCCAACCACCTATTATGAAGGCCCAGAAGGCTTGACCGGGTTTGAGTACTCACTGGTCAAGGGCTTTGCTGATGAGCTGGGGGTTGAGCTGGTTATACAGGATGAAGACAGCTTCAGCCGGATCTTTAATGCAGTAGGCAAAGAACAGAATCACCTCGCCGCTGCCGGCATTACCGTCACCCCCACCCGCAGTAAAGACGTGAAGTTCACCCGCCCGTTTATGAAGGTCAAGCAACAGCTGGTCTATAACAGCCGTCAACCGGCGCCGCGCAGTATTCTCGACCTGATGGGCAAAGACCTGGTCGTTATCTCTGAATCATCCCACGTCGAACGTTTACAGGAGTTGCGCGAAACCTACCCCGAACTCACCTGGCGGGAAGAGCCGGCACTGGAGATGATCGAGTTGCTGGAGATGATCCACAAAGGCCATGCAGATTACGCCATCGTCGACTCCAACTCCTACGACCTGAATCGCCACGCCTACCCACGCGCGCAAACGGCATTTGATATCAGTGATGCACAAGATCTGGCCTGGGCTTTCGCCTACAGTATCGATACCAGCCTGTTTGATGCAGCCCAGGCTTACCTGGAGCGCATCGAACAAGACGGCACACTCGCCGCGTTAACCGACCAGTTTTATAAACCCATCGTTGAAGTCACCACGGGCGATGCCCTGCTCTTTTCCTATCGGCTGGAAAAGCGCTTGCCGCGCTGGGAGGAGGGTTTAAAAGAAGCCGCCGCAACATTTGACCTGGACTGGCAACTGCTCGCAGCAATCAGTTATCAGGAATCCCACTGGAATCCCGCCGCCGAATCACGCACTGGCGTGCGCGGTTTGATGATGCTGACTCTGGCCACCGCCAGCGATATGGGCGTAAAAGACCGTATCGATCCGTCACAAAGTATTTATGGTGGGGCGAAATATTTTCGCAACTTACTGGACCGCATTCCGGCGCGGGTAATCGGCGATGACCGGGTATATATGGCCCTGGCCGCCTATAACGTCGGCATGGGTCACCTGGAAGATGCGCGGGTGTTAACGGAAATCCACGGCGACGACCCGAATAAATGGAGTGATGTGCGCAAGTATCTACCGCTGCTGGCGAAACGCCAGTACTACAGCAAGACCAAGCATGGTTATGCGCGCGGTTGGGAGCCGGTGGCTTACGTCAAGAATGTGCGTAACTATCACAAGATCCTGGCCTGGCATTCCCAACATGAACAACGCCGCTTGGCAGTGACTCACGATGATGAGACGGATGTGCAGATACCGTTAGAGTCAACCGAGTCGTTGCAACCGGTGAAGAGCAAGTTCAGTCGCAACAGTTTCAATACTTCTTCGCTTTCGGTTTTATAGCTTCTACTGTGTTGCAGGTAAGTACTTTGGAATCCGTTTGTCGTTAGGGCATATATGTCAAAAACGCATGGATACGTCCCTGTAGCTCCCTCAATTCATCCCTGAATTGAGGGTTTTGACATACATGCCCTAACGCCAAACTCACATCGTGCCAATATCAATCAACAACCACTTCAGCTTCCGGCGCCTCAATATTCTCCGGCGCACCAGCACCAATAGTCACCTCTGCCTCATTCAACACAAAGGTTACCACCTGGGTTTGCAGCTCTGTTGTGATATGCGCAGTTGCCGGGCTACCGGGGCGCAGCAGTGAGGCATGATCACCTGCGGTGAGCTTCACGATACCCTGCCCCAGCGCCTGATCAATACCGATATCCAACTGCTCCGCACCTACCAGATCGGCCAATGCCTCGGTTCCGGCCAGGGGCGCGCTTTCCGGGCCGTTGGGGATGACCAGATCGTTATTAACCTGCTGTAACAACACCGGTACATTCAACATACCCAGGGTTTGCGCAAAGCTCACCGGGTCGCCGGAATCCAGTGTGCTTTGAGCGGCGTAGAGGAAGCGTTCATAGTTGCTGGTACCAACATTCACGCCGGCCGCTGCCAAGCCATTATTGATGACCGGTGCAAAGGTGGCGGAATTTACCAGGATCTGCGATACCTGCGAGCCCGCCGTAGAAGCAACCAGACCGCGAATCGGATTCAGGTTGGATGCCAATCCGACCTGAGCGTCGTTGGCAATCGCCATCTGATTAACTGTGGTGAATACGCTGCCGATAATGCCGCCGAGCGATTGCCCCACGACATACACCCTATCCAGATCAAAACTGACCGCAAGCGAGTCCTGCAGTGCTGCCTCGATGTCTGCCAGGCTTGCATTGAGGTTTAGCAAATCCATCACCGCCTGACGGTTGTTGTCACGGGTGTTGGCAAGGTATCCCAGATTAATAAACTGTGCGCCTGAACCGTCGGTCGCGCCTGGTGTTTCGAAATTCATCGGCGCCGGTGCACCGCCCGGTCCCGCTACGTTGAAGTGGCGCTCGCGCGGTGCGTTGTCACCGTAGAGGATATTAAAGGGAATCATGCTGCTTTTTTCGGTATTGAGGACATTCACAAAAGCACTGGTGGCAGGAATGCCATGCATGGGCAAATCGATAGCTACTGTAGCAACACATTGACTGGCCAGAGTATGGCCAAGCGCCAGCACTGAAGTGCGATCACTGGTGATACCGTGGATATAGATAACCACCGGGTAGCCGGAGGCGGCGTATATCTGGCCACAGGTCAGGACGCCAGCATAACCAGGCACATGACTTCCCGATGGCAGCGTCACTTGCAAGGGTACCGATTCATCCGCCGTCCTGGCCGCAAAAGGATAGCGGTAGGTCACATTGAAACTGCCATCTACATCCGCCGGGACAGTCACACCCAATGCGCCAGCCAAGGTAGTGTCCGGCTGCCAGTTGCGGCTCAGGAACGCGCCAAACGGCAAACCGTCCGGGCCGGTTTGATAGTAAGGCAACTGGATATACCCGGTATAAAGGGAGCCCACATTGCCGGCCAGCAAACCTTCCGTGAGGATCGCAAAGTCCAGACCGGTATCTGCCGATATTCCCACTGGCCGAGGCTTGGGTGTGGGCAACAGGCCCATACCATCCAGCGTCATCACGTTACTGACTGCCGTGGCCGGTTCCTCACCTGCGGCTATTTGCATTGCGGCAATTGCGGCACGGGGTGAGGCCATGGCAACCAGCGGTGCCTGAGGATCAGTTGTGGTGAAGGTGTAGGTGAGCACCAGCTTTTCCGTTGCCGCTGCCGCAGTCAGTTCGGTCACAGCGGACAGGAAACCGGCAGCCAGTTGTTCCCAACCAAGAATGGCATTGCGCACTGGCACCAGGGAAGCCAGTGTCGGGTATTCAGGATCGCCGAGGGCGTTGTAAGTCCAGGAGGGTGTCAAGGGCTGCCCGCCGGCATCCATGATGTCATTCGTCAGAACGACCAAGTATTTTGTTTTGGGTTTGAGCGGCGCAGTGGGACGGATGCGAATGGCATTGTTGGTGCCGCCATCAACGGAAACCACCTGGGTATCAAAAGCGGCAGGACCGACCAGGCCGACCACATTGGCCGGATTCAGCGCATCATTACCGCCAGTATCGACTTCCAGCAGGAAAACCGTCTGCATGGGAACGACCGTGGCTGCATTGACGCTGCCCTGGATCAGCACATCAAAAAATGCCGAAGTGGAAAAGCCATCCAGCATATTTAACGCGGCACGGACAGGATCGGTAGCAGCGCCAACATTTGCGGTGCCGTCACTGGTGGCGGCTGCCGCAAAGATCAAATCGGTATTAAAGGGAAGATCCTGGGCAACGGGATCAAAACGTGGGTGGGTGCCCGGTTCAAACACGGCTGGCCCGGAAGGTTCGGGGCCGCTGTTGGCATCATCATCGCTGCCACACCCTTGTAATATCAACGGCAAACAGACAACGGCAAGCAAGGCATTCGTTATTTTTTTCATCACCACTCTCCAAGAGAAAACAACCAGTCAAACGTTCCAGTCCCAGAAGATAACCTATTACCAACAAACAGTGTAGACAGGATTCGGCATTGTGTGACAGGAAAGGATTCTGGCGACAAACGATGCTGTGCCAGATTCCTGGAGGGTAAGCTTAGCGAGTAAATCGGCGCGAATCAGGCTGCCGATTGCTTTTGCGATGAGGTTATTTTTACCGGCAGGAACCAGGTTTCGGTAATCACAGAATGCAGGTTACCGATCTCATATTGAATCTCGTCGATATACTCATGTAGCCCTTTTTCCAACAACTGCGGTATGTCGGCGGCCTTGACATGGGCAATGGCCTTGGCGACCGTGTTGGACGCGGCTTTGCTGTTGGGTAATTTTTTCAGGCACCCTTCCAGTTCACCCAGTGAATGAGCCACCGCACGTGGAAAATTTTCGTTTTGTAATAAAAATGTCACCACATCTTTAGCGTTTACGCGGTCGCGCACATGTTGGCGATACATCTGATAACCGCTTAACGAGCGCAGCACGCTCATCCACAACACATTGTTGTACGGTTGCAACACGTCACTACCGCTGCCACTGCCAGACGATAAATGCGGCAACAAATGCACAAGGCCAGCATCCACAATACGCGTGGTCATGTCGGCGCGCTCAAGGTTGCGTCCCAGGCGAATAAAATCGTAGGCATCGTTATGCGTCATGCACCCGGCCAGCAAACCGGTAAATTGTTGTACCTGATTGATGACATGCAACAACATTCTGCTGCGCTCGCGCCGTGCGGTCATGGCATTAGCGTTGTCCTTAATGGTGTGATACAGATCGTTGACCAACTCCCAGGCTTCCATGGGCATGGTCTCGCGCGTGATCCGCGCATTTTCCCGCGCCCAGCTGAGTGAATTTAATAACGACGAGGGATTATCCTTATCCGCCAGCATGAAGCGCACGACAGTGCGTTCATCAGCCTGATCAGTATCGCGGTTAAAATAGTTGCCAGTGCCGCTGATGTCGATCAGCGAGCCCCACCCCACCTTGACACCGCGTGGCAGGTCGAGCAGTAAGTTGGAGTTCACATTCACCATGCGCGCCACATTTTCACTGCGCTCCATGTAGCGGCCCAACCAATAAATACGTTCAGCTACGCGAGATAACATTTATTTATCCCCCTCAACGACAATCCAGGTATCTTTACTGCCCCCACCTTGCGATGAATTCACCACGTAGGAACCCTTCACCATGGCCACTCGTGTCAGCCCACCGGGCGTGACGTAATGCTCTTTACCTTGCAAAACAAAAGGCCGTAAATCGATATGGCGCGGCTCAGCATTTTTGTTCGCGAGAATCGGCGCAGTGGACAATGAGATCAGTGGTTGCGCCATGTAATTGCGCGGATTGGCTTTGATGCGCAAGGCAAACTCATCGCGCTCTTTCTTGCTCGCTTGGGGCCCGATAATCATGCCGTAACCGCCGGATTCGTTGGCTGGCTTCACCACCAGTTTATCGAGGTTGGCCAGCACGTATTCGCATTGCTGGGGATCGATGCAAAGGTAACTGGGCACGTTGGGCAGGATGGGTTCTTCGCCCAGGTAATACTTAATCATCGCCGGCACAAAAGTGTAGATCACCTTGTCATCCGCCACGCCGGCACCGGGCGCATTTGCCAGGGCGACGTTACCTTTAAGCCAGGCGCGCATCAAGCCGGGTACACCGAGCATGGAATCCGGGTTAAACATTTCCGGGTCGAGGAATAAATCATCAATGCGTCGGTAGATGACATCTACCCGTGATAAGCCTTTGATGGTGCGCATATAAACGCAATCGTTTTCCACCACCAGATCGCTGCCTTCTACCAACTCCACACCCATTTGCTGCGCAAGATAGGAATGCTCAAAATACGCGGAGTTATAAATGCCCGGCGTCAGCACCACGACCTCCGGTCGATCTAACGGGCGCGGTGATAATGCGGCAAGCGTATCGAATAATTGATTGGGATATTCGGTGACAGGAACAATATTGTGGTTTTCAAATAACTCGGGGAAAACCCGTTTGGTCACTTTACGGTTTTCCAGCATGTAGGACACACCGGAGGGCACGCGCAGATTGTCCTCCAGGACAAAAAAATCACCTTTTTCGTTGCGAATCAAATCGCTGCCGCAAATATGAGCCCAGACACCGAAGGCCGGCTTCATGCCCATACATTCCTTGCGGAAGTTGACCGAGTCCGCCAGTAATGCCATAGGCAGGACTTTGTCTTTAATGATTTTCTGATCGTTGTAGATATCGTTGATAAAACAATTCAGAGCGGTCAGGCGCTGGATCAAACCCTGCTCGGTTTTCTGCCATTCTTTTTGCGGAATAATGCGCGGGATAATGTCAAACGGCCAGGCGCGGTCGATATTGCCAGCATCACTATAAACCGTAAATGAGATCCCCATGGTTTTGATAGCGAGTTCGGCGGACTGCTTGCGCTCCTGTAACTCATCGCCGGTTAACGAGCTTAAATATTTGGCCAGGTGACGGGTCGCTTTGCGCGCGTTACCGGGAGAACTGATGAGTTCATCGTAAAAATGACCGGGAGAGTAAGTGCGCCAATCTATCTGCATAGAGTAATCCCTGTTGCCTGAAAACGATGATCGGAAAAAATCACTTCTCCGTCAGCAGCTTGCTTGCAAAGCTCCTGCCAACCAACTATCTCTCCTGCAAGCACTGCGCCGGGCTAGTAAATCCACCGCCATAAGGCGCGCGCCCAACAGCCGCCGCCCCATGGTGATGCGGCACGCACAGCTTTAGGGCGCTTCTGGATAATAGCAAAGTCTTGTGAAAAGAGCGGGTTTACGTCGGTCCGCTGACACGGAACCAGCCAGCAATACTGTGGCGTTCGCGCTTGGCGACCAGAACTTCGTGAGGAAATTTTTCGCTGAGGAAGATCACCAGCTTGCCATATTCCGGTGCGATGGTTTCCAGCACCAGTGCATCGGCTTCGTCGTAGAGGCGTAATTCTCCGCCATCGTCAGCCTGCCAATCCGGATTGAGATAAAGCACGGTTGAAAGCACGCGACTGGGTTGCGCCTGAAGCGGTGAAATCTGGAGCGGCGCTTGTAACAAGGGCGCGGGGCGCTTGAACGCATCCAGATGTTTTTTGTAAAACGCGCCAATGCCATAGCTGGCAAAGTGGCACTCGTAATCCATTAATCCCATAAACAAACGGCGGTTCAGGGCGAGCCGCAGTTCATCCATCCATTTCAAAAATGCCACCTCGGCTGCATGTTCCTGTTGCAACCAGCGAATACGGTCACGGCGCACGCTGGTATCAATCTGAAAATCGTCCTGGCGCCCGATACCAGCGCGCTTGAAGTCTTCGTCATCCAGCGCATGCAATCGCGCTATTAACTGATCCACCAGCGAGACAGGCAAAGCCTGGGGCAAGACAATATAACCGACCTCAACGAGCGCGTCGGCAATGCGGTCAAATAACTGATCATTATGAACAAACGCGGTGTCGCACAAGGCCGGCTCCCATCACAGACCCAAGAGGAGCGCGTATATACTACAAAGCCGGTAATTAAGCCAATACTGGGTAAAAGATAAAAACGGACAGCGCTGGGACAAACAACAGAACGACCGTATGGCACGTTCATTCAGCCCGGGCGCAGTGAACGCCTCAAGCGATCAAAGGCGAAGCGGGGTTCCGGTCAGCTCGAAGGCGCTTTTTGCCAACAACAACGAACCCATTACCCCCGATTTTCCGCCAGCAATACCGGGGGGAACAATATATTCATGCGGCTTTTGCAGGATTTGATCGGGGCCGTAGCCATTCATCAAATTCAAAAATCCGGTTCTTATCAACGGAAACAATGCTGCCCTGTTCATCACGCCGCCGCCCAGGATGATTCTTTGCGGTGCATATAAATTCGTAATGTTTACGCACATCAACGCCAGGTAATGGGCTTCCAGCTTCCAGGCCGCGTGGCCATCGCTGAGTACGTCAGCCGCTGAATTCCAGCGTTGCTTCATCGCTGGACCTGATGCAAGCCCCTCAAGGCAGTTGCCGTGAAAAGGACAGCAACCGGCAAAACTGTCGTGCTTGTCTTGCGGAATTAGCATGTGACCCAACTCAGGGTGATGTGCGCCTCGAACAAGCTGTCCGTGACTAATCACACCGGCACCAATACCGGTTCCGACGGTGACATACACAAAGTTATCTAAACCCCTGGCAGCACCATACGCAGCTTCCCCCAATGCTGAGCCGTTGACATCTGTCTCTATCGCAATGGGCACACCGAGTGCATCGGAAAAAAAACCCACCAGATTGGTATAAGACCACGATGCTTTCGGCGTGGATAAGATATGCCCATAGTAGGGAGCGCCTGTGTCCAGCTCTATCGGCCCAAAACTGGCGATGCCTAATGCCGAAAGAGGCCCGCGCTTTTTTTGTTCATTAGCAAAAAATTGCGTGACCTGCACCAGCGTGTTATCGGGCACATCGGTCATAAAGGTGGCGCTGGCTTGTATCTCCGCATGTTGATTGGCCACTACACAATTAAATTTTGTGCCGCCTGCCTCTATACCGCCAAACCATATCTGATTGTTGTCTACCTGCACCATGCAAAACCGCCTCAACGACCTCGACCCAAAATAAATACGAAAGAGCGACACCGACAACACGAGGCGGCGGTGCAAACAATGTTAAGTAAAAAATTATTCGCAGCAATATGACGCAAGCAGTACAACTTGCGTCACACGCGGCGTATATCGTCAAGAATATTTAAAATTGATAACGCAAACCGACGGATATGGAACGTCCACTCAGGGGACGGGCACGGATGATTCCACCATCAACCGCTGTTGTTTCTTCAGCTTCGGTAATAACAAATTCGTCCGTGAGATTATTGGCATTGATACTGGCCGAGAAGGTATCTGTGATGTTCCAGTTTCCATAAAGATGGATCAGATTGTAGGCGTCCTGCTTGAGGTCGTTGTTATCTCCGAGGTAAAACTCAGTTGATCCCTGGAAGGTCAGCCCGACAGCAAATTGATCAATGACGTATTCAGGTGTAATTGTCCAGATGAAATCGGCTTGGCGGCGCGGTGTGTTGCCTACGACAGCCGGATTGGTGAGGTCGGAACTGATTTCAGCATCAGACCAAGTTGCATTGCCTTTGATGGACAAGTTATCGGTCACGACGTAATTCCCTTCCAGTTCTATGCCGTTGGCTTCATATTCCCTTACAAACGTCAGGCCTGAGGTAATTTCGGCATTGGTTTCTTCAACAGTCGTATTAAAAAATGTGGCAAAGAATGACCAATCGGAAGCCATTAATTTATAACCAACCTCCAACTGCTGAACATTATCGTATCCATCGGTTGTGCGAGTGAGGGAACCGTCTGGATTCAAGGTGCCGGCAACTTGTGTCAGCCGATCCGCTATTGCCCTGCCGCCATCGCTGAAGCGTGCAAATATTGAGGAGTCGTCCGTCAGAATAAATGTTCCACCAACTGAATAAGACGTGTTGTCCGCATCGTAGTTAACGTTGGTTCTCGCCGCATTCTGCTCGTTCAGACTACGAACACCGCCATTGATAAATCCGGCAGAAACAGCACCTGAATTTTCCATCAATGCGTCACGGTCAAGACGGGTTATCACACCGCCAATCACGTCAAATTGGCCCACCGAACCGTTGCCATTGAGATCTGTTGAAACGTTGCCGCCACAGCAGCCCTGCAACTGCACACCGCGCGCTTCGACCTGGTCATAACGCGCACTCACATCCAGCATAAGACGATCACTGAGCTCAAATCCGACATTGATATAAGGCGCGCTGGTGACATATTCCAGATCCCAGTTCCATGCAAGGAAACTTTGGGTTACCGCACCGTTATCTGCCAGCACCACATCCACCGGGTTACCGTTAGCATCAATGCCTGCACCAATTGCTTCATAATGAATATTCTGTGCATTGGAACCACTCAGGGTTTGCATGCGGGTGTGCCAGCTGTTCCAGGAGATATCAATATTCTGTCTTGAATAATAATATCCCGCTGTAATAATGACCCGGTCCAGATCCTTGGTCAGTTTGAAATCGTTAACTGTCAATCCCACATCATCAAAAGTGGTGTCGAAGATCAAGTTGGTAAACGCTAGTTGATCAACGTCCGCGGCCTCACCATTAATGGTTGCTCTGACACCACCGGAGCAGTCGAGGGCGATACCACCAACGCTCGCACCGTCACACAATACGGCGCCTTTGTTAGCGATGGTATCCGTGCCACCGGCAAAGCCATCCGTGAAGGGTGAAATAAACCCTCCACTGATACTGGACTTCCTGAATTTATTATTCAGCGTCAGACCTTCGGCAATTTCGTTATCAAACCCGAAGCCAAACGCCGTTACTTTCGATTCAATACCGTCAGAAACCGAGCGGGAAACCGGATTACCAAATTGATCAAATGTGGTAATCCGGCTGGTCGATTCGCTATGCAGACTCTGTGTGCTTGCATCAAAACCTGGCAGCGGCCCAAAACTGCCATTGCTTTTCACACGCACAGGTGCAGGCAAGTAAGTTGTCATTTTGTCATCAAGATTTTTACCGTAGAAGCGAATAAAACCGTTGTCCAATTCCTTGGTCAGGTTCACTTTGATTTGCCCGCCGCTGTCACCATTGAAGCCGGTTTCGCGCACGCCTTCACCATCCCGGAAAAATCCACCGATATGAAAATACACGGTGTCAGTCAGCCTTCCGCCATACTCAAAATCTGTTCTGAATTCTTCATAGTCCACGCCGTAGGAAATACCGGCACTGCCACCTTCTTCTTTACCCGTTTTACTCAAAATATTGATGATGCCACCGGGCGAGTTACTTGCCAGCGTGGACGCAGAGCCGCCCCGGATGGATTCCACGCGCTCAACCGTTGTGTCAAAACGCATGAAGTTATCTGTATTGGCAAAATTGATATCGCCAAACTCCAGTACCGGTAATCCATCTTCATGGAGCTGCATATATTTGGAACCACCTGTTGCTAGGGGAATACCGCGAATGGTGATGTTGGCGTTACCACCGCCGCCAGAAGATTCCGAACGAATACCAGGCAGACTTCTGAATACTTCGCCGATGGAGCGCGGCGCCATCTTGTCAACGTCTGCCCCGGGCAGTGCGCTGACAGAAACGCTGGCATCCAACCGGGTCACACCAGGGCGCGCCACACCGGTCACAAATACTTCTTCTATTGACGCTGACACCTGGTCATCTTGAGCAGTTGCCTGCTGCGCGACGGCCATGGCGAGGATCATTACGCTGGGAGCAAATCGTGTAGTGGGTGTCATGCTGAGTTCCTCGATTATTATGATTGTGGATCGCCCGCCCGAACCCGAGAGAGGCGGTTTCGGGCGAGTAACTAATTAAATCACTGTGATTTAATTAAATCAATCGATAGATAAAATTCTTTGCTATGAAAATTAGACGGGTTATGCCGTTTCCGCGGTTATGGTAGGTGTATCAGGGGGGGGCAGAGCTTGAGAGCGGGACAAATCCCGGCATGTGTATCAAGCGGCTCTCAGAAACGAGCCGCCACATCCGAGGGCCTAACCTTAGTCAACACATCAGATAAGCTGCAGCTCACCTTCAGCGGTTTGCACGATCCTTATCGGATCAATAATACTTCCCACAAAATTACCCTGGCGATCATTGCCCATGAATGCCATAAGGTACCATTCCTTATCTGGCCCTTGAACGACTCGACCAGAATAAAGACCTTCTTGTGCCGGGCCGGTCAGAAAGCCGTTACCCAAACAGGTGAAAGGGCCATAAAAATTTTCAGCAACAAAATATTTCACACCGGTCTGCGGTACGCAGCTAGCTTGCTGGCGATGTAATTCTGAGTGGAAGCGAGCGGACACTGAGCAGAATAAGTAATAACGTTCACCTATCTTTTCTATCTGTGGCACTTCCATTTCGCCAAACCAACCGGGCGCCAGAAATGGCTTACCCACTGTCCAATCAATCAAATTTTCGGAGGATGCATAAGCCACTGCTCCTCGCCCATCTGGCGCGCCGGTGTTGGCGCGCGCGGTAATAAACATATGGTATAAATTTTTCTCAGGATCTTTAACGACCCAAGGATCGCGCCATGATGCGTCATGCCAATAGGCCAGTTTTAATCCGTCGTACCATCGAGTGTCCAGTTCCACTACTGGATTACCGGTATATTTTTTCCAGTGCGTCAGATCTTGAGATTGTGCAAGGCAAACACGCTGCACCAATCCTTTTTCTGCGCGCATGGTCCCGGTGTAATACATGAACCAGGTATCCTCAACTTTAATAACACAACCCGTCCAGGTCGTGTAGGAATCCGGTGCTTCATCGTTATCTGTCGTCGGTGCAATAGCGTCGGGTAATACCGTCCACTGTTTCAGGTCTTTTGAAACAGCGTGACCAATGGAAACATTCCAGTGTCTTAGCTCCGGATTCAGCAACGATTTATTGGCCTGCAAATAGAACATGTGGTACTCATCACCATCAATGGCAAACCAAAAATCCCACACCCATTTATCGTCCAGCTGTAACATATCACCTCACCTTCTGTAGGGATTATCGTATTAATAATCCTGAGTTTATGACACTAGCCCGTTATCTTCTGCGGAATTCCGCCCGTTAACATCACCGTTTTGTCAGGCGAAAAATTGGCATAGAAGGGTAGTATCGCACCGCCAATTGCCCGCGCATCAGGTCCAATCCTTCCAAGCAAAACATCGGGCACAAAGACACCATTGGGGGTAATGGCTTTTACACGATCACTGACTTTA
>CAMLOU010000105.1 GCA_946481735.1 uncultured Cellvibrio sp. | reverse complement strand
GCGTGTTTCAAACGCCGGTAGACTGCCTCTGGTCCCAGGGTAAAGGGCGCGGCTGGGCCGGGTTTGCTGAGTCGCTGTATGGCCGATGCATATTGATCGGCAAAGCGGCTCTTTTCAGTATTGATATTGGCCTTTAATGCAGTGAGAGCATTTTTGCGAAAGTCACTGAGAATGGGGCCCGGCTCAATAAGGCTGACATACACGCCGGTGCCGTCCAGCTCAAGTCGCAAGGTATCCGTCAGCCCCTCAAGGGCGAACTTGCTGGCATTGTATGCTCCCCGCAACGGCATGGCCGCGAAACCGAGGATCGAGCTATTCTGGATAATGCGTCCCTGGCCCTGCTGAATCATGAGCGGCAGAATTTTATTCGTGAGCTCCAGCCATCCGAACACATTGGTTTCAAATTGGCGGCGCAACGCATCGCGACTCAGATCTTCTACGGCGCCGGGTTGGCCATAAGCCCCGTTGTTGAATAATCCATAGAGTTTTCCCTTTGTGAGTTCCAATGTTTGGCTTACCGCCCGTTCAATACTGGCGGAATCTGTCAGGTCCAGTTGGATGCACGTCAGTCCATCAGCCTGGAGACGTGATACATCGGTGAGTTTGCGACAGGAGGCAATCACCTGGTAGCCATCCGCCTGCAATGCTTTTGCGCAATGGTAACCAATGCCGGTAGAGGCGCCGGTGATCAAAACACTTTTTTTACCTTTCATGGTGATAACCTTGTGGACAACTGCAAATGAGACAGTTAAGCATTCCTTAACAAAACTTCCTTTCAAATTGGTCGATATTTATTGCACTATAACCCCGCTTGTTCGGGCCGCGCCCGAAAAAAATAAAATGATATTGGCAATGATATTCCTTCAATACGGGGTTAACTATTTATGAAATCCTTATACCTGATGTGTTTTGGTTTACTTCTGGCCGTCCTCTTGATGGGGTGTCAGGATGATGGAACAGCTTCTTCTGACGTTATTCAACCGCAAGCAGAGAGTGACACCGCTGTCATGCCGAAACAACCACCTTTGCACGATTTCAAAGTGATTGCTTATTACATGGGAGACGGTTCTGATCTGGAGCGTTACAACTTCAATCACCTTACTCACATCATCTACAGCTTCCTGCACCTGAATGGCAATCAACTCAGTTTTGATTCAGACACAGACAAGTTGGCGCTGCAGCGTCTCGTTGCATTAAAAGAACAGCACCCGCATCTCAAGGTGATGTTATCACTCGGAGGTTGGGGCGGCTGTGAAACCTGTTCCGAGGTTTTCAACAGTGCGGAAAATCGTGCGGCGTTTGCACGGTCCACCTTGGCAATTATTGAAGAATACGGCGCAGATGGTATCGATCTGGATTGGGAGTACCCGACAATCCCCGGCCATCCCGGCCACCCTTATGCGGATTATGATAAGGATAATTTCACGGCGTTGACCCAGGCATTACGCGATAGCTTTGGTGATCGCTATGAATTAAGTTTTGCCGCCGGAGGCTTCGATAATTTTTTGCAGAACGCGGTGGATTGGGATGCAATTATGCCGCTGTTTGATAACGTCAATCTGATGAGTTACGACATCGTTAACGGCGCGACACCGCATACAGGGCATCACACTGCGCTTTACTCCACACCGGAACAAAAAGACTCTACGGATAACGCGGTGCAATTCTTATTGAGTAAAGGTGTGCCGGCGGAAAAAATTGTTATCGGTGCCGCGTTTTATGCGCGCTCCTGGGAAAATGTCGAGAATGTAAACCTGGGTCTGTATCAGCCTGGCAACCACATCGAAGGTGCGAAGTTTAAAGACTATGCCAGCGTATACGTACCGGAAGAGGGCTATGTTTATTACTGGGACAATATTGCCAAGGCGCCTATTATTTACAATGAAAAGAAAAAGATTTTTGCGACCTTCGATGATAAGCGCTCTATCTCTGCCAAAGTGCGTTATATCAAAGCCCGCCAGCTCGGTGGCATTATGTTTTGGCAACTGCCCCATGACAGTGATAAAGACGGTTTAGTGGAGACCATTTATCGCGAAAAATCGGTGCCGTAAAACACCTTCTACGAAGCGCCCAATAAAAAACCCGCCGAAGCGGGTTTTTTATTGCAGCAGAACAATCGTTTAAACGGCGACTGTTTGAATTTCCACAGCAGCAATGCGCTTGCCTTCATCCGCTGATTTTTGGTAGCTCTCAATTTCATTGAAGTTGAGGTAACGATAAATATCACCGGACATGCTGTCGAGTTTCTGCGCGTACTGCATGTACTCGTCAAAGTTAGGCAGTTTGCCCAACACCGCTGCTACTGCCGCCAGCTCGGCCGATGCCAGATACACATTGGCGCCGTTGCCAAGACGGTTGGGGAAGTTACGGGTTGAGGTCGATACCACCGTCGAGTTCGGGGCAACGCGTGCCTGGTTACCCATACACAATGAGCAGCCCGGCATCTCAGTGCGTGCACCTTTACGGCCGTAAATATTGTAGAAGCCTTCTTCCATCAATTGATGCTCGTCCATCTTGGTCGGTGGCGCAATCCACAGACGGGTAGACAATTCATCTTTGGTGGCGTCAAGCAGTTTGCCCGCCGCACGGAAGTGACCGATGTTGGTCATGCACGAACCGATAAAGACTTCATCAATCTTGTCACCGGCAACTTCGGACAACACTTTCACATCGTCTGGATCGTTAGGGCAGGCGAGGATCGGTTCTTTCACATCGGCCAGATCAATCTCAATGACCGCTGCGTATTCCGCATCGGCATCGGCTTCCATCAGCACCGGATTCGCCAGCCACTCTTCCATCTTGCGTGCACGGCGCTCAAGGGTGCGGACATCGCCGTAACCTTGTTCGATCATCCAGCGCAGCATGGTGATGTTGGAGTTCAGGTACTCAATGATCGGTTCTTTATCCAGCTTGATAGTACAGCCGGCAGCAGAACGCTCAGCAGATGCATCAGAGATTTCAAACGCCTGCTCAACTTTCAGCTTGGGCAAACCTTCTACTTCCAGAATGCGGCCAGAGAAGATGTTCTTTTTGCCTTTCTTTTCGACAGTCAACAAGCCTTGCTTGATGGCGTACAGCGGAATGGCGTTAACCAGATCGCGCAGGGTGATGCCCGGTTGCATTTCGCCTTTGAAACGCACCAGTACCGACTCCGGCATATCCAACGGCATAACGCCGGTTGCCGCGGCAAATGCCACCAGGCCAGAACCGGCCGGGAAGGAGATACCGATAGGGAAACGGGTGTGAGAGTCGCCGCCGGTGCCGACAGTGTCGGGCAACAGCATGCGGTTCAGCCAGCTGTGGATGATGCCGTCGCCCGGACGCAGGGACACGCCGCCACGGGTCATGATGAAGTCCGGCAGGGTGTGCTGGGTCTCAATGTCCACCGGCTTGGGGTAAGCCGCCGTGTGGCAGAAGGACTGCATGGTCAGATCGGCGGAGAAGCCGAGACAGGCCAGGTCTTTCAGCTCGTCGCGCGTCATCGGGCCGGTGGTGTCCTGGGAGCCCACGGTGGTCATGTAGGGTTCACAGTAGGTGCCGGGGCGAATACCGGTGGTACCGCAGGCTTTACCCACCATTTTCTGTGCGAGGGTATAACCTTTGCCGCTGTCTACTGGCGCCTGGGGCAAGCGGAACAGGGTGCTTGCAGGCAAGCCCAGAGAAGCGCGCGCCTTGGTGGTCAGGCCGCGACCGATGATCAGCGGAATACGGCCACCAGCCTGGACTTCGTCCAGTAATACATCGGACTTCAGGCTGAATTCAGAGATGACCGCGCCGGTCTCGATATTGAGAATCTTGCCTTCATAAGGGCGAATCTCAATGGCATCACCCATGTTCAGGTTGTCCACCGGGGCTTCAAATACCAACGCGCCCGCATCTTCCATGGTGTTGTAGAAGATCGGTGCGACTTTACTGCCGATACACACGCCACCCGTGCGCTTGTTGGGCACGCCGGGAATATCCTCGCCGATAAACCACAGCACGGAGTTGGTGGCAGATTTACGGGAAGAGCCGGTGCCGACCACATCACCCACAAACGCTAATGGATAGCCTTTGGTTTTCAGTTGCTCGATTTGTTTGATCGGGCCGATGCTGCCTGGCTCGTCTGGTGTCAGGCCTTCGCGGGCCATCTTGAACATGGCTAATGCGTGTAGCGGGATGTCCGGGCGCGACCAGGCATCGGGCGCGGGGGAAAGGTCATCGGTGTTGGTTTCGCCGGTGACTTTGAATACGGTTAATTTGATACTTTCCGGTACCTTATCGCGTTTGGTGAACCATTCACCATCGGCCCAGGATTGCAGTACCGCTTGTGCATTGACGTTGCCGGCTTTGGCTTTTTCTTCCACATCGTGGAAAGCATCAAACATCAGCAGGGTGTGCTTGAGTTGCTCAGCGGCCAGTGATGCGAGTTCAGCATCGTCGAGTGCATTGACCAGGGTTTCAATGTTGTATCCGCCGAGCATCATGCCGAGCAGTTTGATCGCATGGGGTTTATCAATCAGGGGGGAAGAGGCTTCGCCTTTGACGATAGCACTCAGGAAAGCGGCTTTAACGTAGGCTGCTTCATCCACGCCTGGCGGAACGCGATTGGTGATCAGGTCAAGCAGGGTTTGTTCTTCGTTAGCGGGAGGGTTTTTCAGTAATTCCACCAGACCTGCGACTTGTTCGGCATTGAGTGGTTTGGGTGGAACTCCTTCTGCTGCGCGTTCTGCGACATGGTTGCGATAGGCTTCAAGCACGGTTTATATCCTCTGATTTGTGAGATTACTCCCTCGGCAGGATCTCTGCGTCAGGAGGCTATCCATGACCTACATGGATGAATCTACAACCCTGGCAGGGGGTGCAAATTGGGCGCAAATTATACATGAACCCCTATAAACTGTTAACCCGAGTTCCGAGGCCAGGGCGCAGCTTACGCAGATTCGTATAGCTGATCGCATTTTCGTTATATTCGGGGTAGATCAACCGATCAATTAGTAGACATCGTGGTCTGATAACCCGGCTTATTCACGGATATTTCCATGGTAAATCACGTTTTTAGTCGGCGGCTGTGCTATGTTGTCAGCCTCATTTTATGCAGCAAAAAAACAGTAAAAAAAGGAGCGCTTTAATGAAAAAAATTATTTATGCCGTTGTTGGTGTCCTGGCAATTTTGGGCTTGGTGGCCTGTGAGAAATCCGCAACGCCGCAACCGGAGTCGCAAGCCGAACAAAAAGCGGTTGACGCCGCTATCCCCAAACAAGAAGTGCCGGTGGTACCCCGGTATTCATCCTGGAATTGTCCGGCCAATCCCGGTAAAGCGCCCGCCGGCGACTTGACCGCAACACGTATAGAAACGGCCGATTCCCGCCGCAGTGAACCCGGTTTGTATGAAGGGCCGGTCTGGTTAAACGGTGCACTTTATTTTTCAGATTTTACATTTCAGGAAGGTTTTCCGTCGCGCGTACAACGTTTGAATGCGGATGGCTCCATGGAAACCATTATTGAAGACAGCGGAACTAACGGCCTGGCAGTCGACAGTGAAGGTGCGCTTATCGGTGGTGTTCACGCCGATAAAACGGTTTCACGCCTTGATGTGCAAACCGGTCAGCGCGAAAAAATTGTGGGTGAATATCAGGGCAGCGCATTTAACTCGCCCAATGATCTAACTGAAGCCCGCGACGGCACGATTTATTTTACTGACCCGGACTTCCAGCGCAGTGCAGCACCGGGTGGACAAGAAAAGACCCAGGTATTTCGCATCTCGGCTACGGGCAGTGTGAGTGTTGTCGACGATAGCATCAACAACCCTAACGGTATTTCCCTGTCGCCGGCTCAGGACGTACTTTATGTTGCAGGTGGCGGGGAAAACGGGTTCTTGCGTGCCTATCCCATCGTGGACGGTCAGCCCGGCGAAGGAAAAAATCTCGTCGAAGGTATACAGGTTCCCGATGGTATGGCAATCGATTGCCTGGGCAATATCTACGTGACCGAGCACACCGCGCAACGCGTGCGTGTTTTCACCCCGGCGGGTGAGCATCTGGCGACTATCAGTGTCGATGCAAATATTACCAACGCCGCTTTCGGTGGCGCGGAAGGTAAAACCTTGTACTTAACCGGAGCCGGTGCGGTCTGGTCGATCGACCTGGATGTTGCTGGTTTCCCTTATTGATCATGTTAATCCGGTAACCTGAAAAGGTTAGCCCTTTCAGGTTGCCGACGACTGGCGATTGATTTTCTGATGCGTCTTTTTAAACCGGTAAGAACACCCTGCGTCGGCATTTGCTCGACCGGCATCGGCGACAGTGTCTGTCGTGGATGCAAACGCTTTGCCCACGAAGTGATTGACTGGAATGCCTACAGTCACGAACAGCGTGTGATCATTGCCCAGCGTCTTGAGGGTTTTTTAACCCAGGTGGTGGAAAATATTATTGAAGTGGTTGATGCGCGATTGTTGCTGCAACAGATCAAGCATCAACAAATTCTTTTTAAGGAAGAGCAAAATCCTTATTGTTGGGTGTTTGATTTGTTGCGCGCAGGTGCAAGCCAGATTACCGATCTGGAAGCTTATGGCTTGCGCTTGCAACCCGCTTGGCGAAACGCATCGCTAAAGGAAGTCCGTGATACGATCGACCAGGATTTTTACGCACTTTCCTGTGCTTACTATGAGCGCTACATAGAACCAGGCTTGCAAGCCAACGCCAAGTAGGTCGGATTAGCGAAGCGTAATCCGACAACATTAACCGTTACTTAATATCCCATGAATGCACTAACCAAAATTAATCAATTCTTATTATGCGAAACCCCGGAAGCCTGGGTACAAAGTGCGCTGCAACATCAATCACTCTTGTTGCTTGATCATGCGAACTGTGAAAAAAAAGCCGCCTCAACAGCATTAACCCTTATGTATCGCTACGTTGGCGATTTTGAAATGATGCACAAGATGTCGCGCCTGGCCCGCGAAGAACTGCGTCATTACGAACAGGTGATGGCGATCATGGAGGCGCGCGGCGTCGCCTATGAACAAATTACACCCTGCCGTTATGCGTCAGAGTTGCGTAAACCGGTGCGCACCCACGAGCCGGGGCGATTTATCGACACCTTGATTGTGGGCGCTATTATTGAAGCACGCTCCTGCGAGCGTTTCGCCAAGGTGGCACCACATCTGGATGATGAGCTGCAAACATTTTATTTGTCTCTGCTGAAATCCGAAGCAAGGCATTATGAAGACTATCTGCACCTGGCCCGCAAGGCGGCTGATGGTAAAAGCATTGATGATCGTATCAACGTTTTTTTGCAGTTGGAAAAAACCTTGATTGAAAGTCCGGATACAGAATTCCGTTTTCATTCCGGTGTGCTGGCGGCTTAACCTGGCCGATGACAATGTAGGGAGTCCACAGTGATGAACACAGAAAAGATTGAACAGCAAGACACATCCAGGAAGAGTAAAACCCGCTCTGCAACCTGGCCCCTTGGGTTGGCGATTATATTAATCGGGGTGGTGTTACTCGCGCGCAACTTGGGTGTGGATTTTTTCTTCCTGCACCTGGATAACTGGTGGGCGTTATTTATTCTGGTGGCGTCGGTAGGGCCGTTACAGCAAGCCTATGTGGCTTATCGCCGCGAAGGTTTTGGTGCGGCGATGGCCAACTCGCTGGTATCGGCTGCGTTTATTATTTTTATTGCGCTGATTTTTCTTATCGATCTGTCGTTTTTCACCTGGTGGCCGGTATTCGTCATCCTGGGTGGATTATCCATGATGACGAATCGTTGAGTGATATTTCAAATCAACCACGGAATATCAATTGCGGATCGACCAGTGGCGTAATTCAAGGCCGCCAGGGTCCGCATAAATACACCAGGCAGCGTCATGCCAGTCGCCGAGCACGATTCTTTCGGCTGGCGCGCCGTCAATCGTCAGTGGGTGGCGGGCGGGTCTGTGAGTGTGGCCATGAATCAATTGCCGCACGCCGTGGGCCTGCATAACACGCACCACTTCATCCGGCGTAACATCCATAATATCTTCTGCTTTGATGCTGTTCATGCTTTTGCTTTGGGCGCGAATTTGTGCCGCCAATGCACGGCGCGCTGCAAGCGGCTGTGACAATATCTGTTGCTGCCATGCTGCGGAGCGAACTTGTTGCCGAAAAGCCTGATATTCCGTATCACGGGTGCACAAGGTATCACCGTGCATTAGCAGGGTAGGTTGACCATACAAATCAATGAGTGTGGGGTCGACCAGTAAACGTGCTCCTGCCGCTGTCGCAAAAGCTTCGCCCAATAGAAAATCGCGATTGCCGTGCATTAAAAAAATAGTGGTTCCCTGATCGGACAGCTGGCGTAACTCCTGCGCGGTGGCCGCGTTTAGCGGCGAGTCGTCATCATCGCCAATCCAGGCATCAAAAAAATCACCCAGGATATAAAGTGCTTCGGCATTGCCGGCGCGCTCGCGTAAAAATTGATAAAACGCCTCGGTCACTGCCGGACGGGATTCGTGAAGATGCAGGTCAGAAATAAACAGTGTGGTCATCAGAAGGGTTACACAACCAGGTGATTTATTATGGAGTTCGCGAGAGTGAGATAAAAAAAGTGATCGCCGAATGTATTCCCGGCGATCACTGTGTCGCTTAAGCGACGGTCACTTTTTCGATGACAACAGGTTCTACCGGTACATCCTGATGAAAGCCTTTATTGCCGGTTTTTACACCTTTAATCTTGTTGACGACGTCCATACCTTCGGTGACTTTGCCGAATACACAGTAACCCCAGCCTTGCGCACTTTTGCTGCTGTGATTGAGGAAACTGTTGTCTTTAACGTTGATAAAAAATTGCGCGGTTGCGCTGTGTGGATCATTGGTGCGCGCCATAGCCAGACTGCCTGTGACATTTTTCAACCCATTGTCAGCTTCGTTTTCAATCGGCGCGCGGGTTTTTTTCTGTTCCATATCTTCGGTCATACCGCCGCCCTGAACCATAAAGCCGTCAATCACGCGGTGAAAGATGGTGCCGTTGTAAAAACCTTCTTCCGCATATTGTTTAAAATTGGCCGCCGTTTTAGGTGCCTTGTCAAAATCCAGTTCGATTACTATGTCGCCGTGATTTGTGTGCAGGGTAATCATCTTCGTCTCCAGTGAAAGCAAAGGCTAAAAAAGCGGTTATGATACGCGCTCGCCGAGGGTGAAGGAACCCTGAAAACAGTGGCGCTTTCGCAGATTATCAACAGAGATTCCTATGGCTTACGGCAAATTTATCACTATTGAAGGCACCGAAGGGGTCGGTAAAAGTACTAATCTGGCTTATGTGCATGAGTGGCTGATCCAGCGTGGCCTGGAGGTTGTGGTGACGCGGGAGCCGGGCGGCACGCCGTTGGCGGAGGAAATTCGCGCACTCTTGCTGGCCAAGCGCGACGAGCCGGTGGATGAAACCGCTGAACTGTTATTGGTATTTGCTGCCCGCGCTCAACACCTGCAGCAAGTCATCAAACCGGCTCTGGCGCGTGGCGCCTGGGTGTTGTGCGACCGCTTTACCGATGCAACCTATGCCTACCAGGGCGGTGGCCGCGGTCTGGATGTCGCCACAATCGCGCAGTTGGAGCAACTGGTACAGGGAGATTTGCGGCCTGATCTGACCCTGGTGCTGGATATCGATGTGGAACTGGGCTTGCAGCGCGCGCGCCAACGGGCGGAGCTGGATCGTTTTGAAAGTGAGGCTGTGGCTTTCTTTGAGCGGGTGCGTGAAGCCTATCGGGCTTTAGCTCACGCCGCCCCGGCGCGTTATGCCGTGGTAGATGCCGGTCAGCCCTTAACGGCGGTTCAACAGGATATTGATCGGGTACTCAGCCGGTTACTGGGTTGATTCGGTATGTTGTTGACGTGCTAACAGGATGTGGGATAAACCCACACCCTGAGAAAGCGCGACCTTGGCCGTTAGAACCGCAGTCCCAACTGCACCGCACCGCCGATGGTGTTGTCCTGGCCGGTTACCGCCGCGACATCCAGATTGATGGTATCGAATGGTGACAAGCCGATGCCGGCCGAGTAGGTATCTTCCAGCGTATTTTCCAGATCCTGGTGTAACCCCAGGCGCAATTGCAACCATGACAAAGGGCTGACTTCCAGGCCTGCACGCAGTATCTGCACATCGCCCGCTAATCCAAAGGCCGGTACGGCATTCAGATCCAATGCAGCTTCTGCCTTTAACCAGCCGTTGCTGTAGCCGATTGCCGTGGTGGCCAGGGGCTTGATGCTCAGGGGGTCGCCATCGATGGCGGCGAAGTCATGACTGATAGCGTCTTTTACGACCAGCCCATACCGCAGGTTGCCGCTGATGTAGGTAATACCGGCATCGAAGCTGGTAGCGCTGTTTTCGAGGGTGTAGTCCTCTGCATCAAAGTCATCTTCATCATATTCAGAGACGGTGGCGTTATAGACGATGGTTTCCACGGTCACGCGCTTGGGGGTCACACCCACCAGCCACTGTTCGCCATCGGCTGTGCCGAAACGCTTTGATAAGGCCAGGCCGTATTCACGTATCAGCGCACCTTTACCCAGCACGGAAGAATTGAGGTCTTCGGTGTCAAAGGGCGAATCCACCGCGTTTTCAATGAGCGCATAATCGTCCTGATCAATCAGGGTTACCACGCCCAGTTGCGCGCGGGCCTTGGCGATAAAGGCGAGCGACAGCACCTCGTTAGGGATGGCGAGTACGACGCTGGCACCCGCGTTAACGTTCACACCCTTATCCTCAACAGCCCGGATTCTGTCAATCAGCGTATCGGCCATGTCCTGATTTAGATCCTGGACGTTGGTGATGCTATCGAGGTAGTCGACGTAGTCCACCAGTTCATCCATCGCATCAATCAGTTCATCTTTATCGGAGCCGACACCGCCGGCGTTGATGACCAGCGCAACATCATCTTTCTCGCCAAAGGCTGCACCCATACTGGGATTTGCCAATACACCATCGGCATAACCGGCGGTAACCAGGCCCGCGCCGGACATGCCTGTTAAACGACCATTAAACTCCTCAGATGCGACAGCGCCAGAGGCAGCGGCAATCAATGCCAGACTAAGCAGGGTTTTCTTCATCGGGTAACTATCCTGAACAAAAAGACTAAATAAGAAGGTGGCGACAATGTGATGTTCATCACATTGTGCGCATTTATAATTCTAGGCAATTAAAAATACTACTTAATAGAATTTTTAAGAATTGAACGATGTGAATTTGATAGGCGGCGTTATTAAAAGCGAACGATCAACAAGGAACGACTAAAAAGCAGGCGGGCAGTGGATGTCCACTAGCTGGCCAGAGATGGGGTGGTTGAAGTAGATCTGCTGTGCATGCAACAACAAGCGCGGCGCGCGGGCCTGAATCTCTGCGGGGGCGTAAAGGCGGTCGCCGATGATCGGATGACCCAGGGCCAGCATGTGGACACGCAACTGGTGTGTGCGACCGCTGACCGGTTCCAGTAAAACCCGCGTAGTGTGCGCCTCTGCATCCCGCCCCAGCACTTGGTAGCGTGTGTGTGCCGCCTTGCCGTGTTCAAAACACACCTTTTGCAGCGGTCGGTTGGGCCAGTCGCAGATCAGGGGCAATTTCACCTCGCCCTCATCCGCTTCCATCAGCCCGGATACTTCTGCGACGTAACGCTTGTGAACGCCGCGCGCCTCAAACTGTTTGGTCAGGGTTCGCAGGGTGATGTAATTGAGCGGAAACATCACAATGCCGGAAGTGCCCTGATCCAGCCGATGGACAACCCGGGCATTGGGAAACGGGCCAAGCGCCCGGCGAATCAGGCAGTCCTGATTGTCCGGGCCTTTGCCGGGGACGGTCAGCAGGCCAGCGGGTTTATTAAGGATCAGCAGATCCTCGTCGCGGTAGAGAATGTCCAGAGTGTGCTCAGTCATAATTCGGCGGGTTCGCTAAAAGGGCGGCGATTATCGCAAATAATTGCTAAGCTTGCGCCCGCATTGACGTTTTTACATGGTTTTTCAGACGAGTTTTCCCGGCATGAGTGACTTCCCGGCACTACCCTATCCCTGGCAACAAGGCGATTGGCAGCAGCTATGCGCGCAAATAGCGGCAGATAAATTACCCCATGCGTTGATGCTGGCCGGTCCCAAAGGCATCGGCAAACGGCATTTGGCGGAAGCGCTTGCGCATGTGTTGTTGTGCCTCTCGCCCGTTGAAGGTACGCCCTGTGGTAAATGTCGCTCCTGCCAATTGAACCACGCTCAGACTCATCCCGACTTTTTAGTGCTCGAACCGGAAGAGGGCAGTAAAGCCATCAAAGTGGACCAGGTGCGGGGGTTGATTGAGTCCCTGGGAAAAACTGCACAGCAGGGCGGTTACAAAGTGCTCGTGCTGGAACCGGCGGAGGCCATGAATACCAACTCCGCCAATGCCTTGCTCAAATCGCTTGAAGAGCCGGCTAACAATACCCTGTTGATCCTGGTGAGCCATACCCCCAGCGCCGTCTTGCCGACTATTCGCAGTCGCTGCCAATTGCGGTTACTGCCCATGCCCCGCGAAGAGCAGGTCCTGCATTGGCTGACCCCCTTGATGACCGGCTCCAATACGCAACCCCAAGACCTGTTATCTGTCGCGCGCGGCGCACCCTTGACCGCCCTCGCACTGCTGGAAGGCGATGCCCTGGAACGCTACCGGCAATTGCAGGATAACCTGGCCCGCCTGACGCTCGGCCAGCTGTCCGCCATTGAACTGGCGCAGCAATGGCACACGGATGATGTGGTGGCGATCATTGAATGGTTTCTGGGCTGGTTACACGGCCTGGCGCGTTGGCGGGTGGGCGTGGATGATCCCCGGATCAAAGCTATGCCGCCTGAAGTTCGCGAACGCGTGAGTTATATTTCTCCCGGCTTATTGCATCGCTACATAGAGAAAATCCTGACCAATAAAAAGCAGTTACTGAGCGGTGCAAATCCCAATAAGCAGTTGTTATTGGAGGAATTATTTCTCGATTGGGGTGCTTTGTTGCGCGCCAGCACGAATCGGCCGCTGGCGGCTGGACAGTAGTAGACTAATCTATTAGTGTTCCTTCATTGTTTTCGGTTAAACAGGTAGTCCTATGCAAGCGATTGGCGGCGGTGCCCGCAATGGCATTCTTTCCCTGACCATCAAAGACAAGGCGGTGCTCTATGCTGCCTATATGCCTTTTGTGAAAAACGGTGGCATGTTTATCCCCACGAGTAAGAGTTATAAATTGGGCGACGAAGTCTTTATGTTGCTCAGCCTGATGGACGAATCGGAAAAGATTCCCGTGGCTGGTAAGGTCGTCTGGGTTACTCCCAAAGGGGCGCAGGGCAACCGTGCGGCGGGCATCGGTGTGCAGTTCAGTGACCAGGACAACACCGCCGTCAACAAGATCGAAACGTATCTGGCCGGCTCGCTCTCTTCCGACAGACCCACCCATACCATGTAAAGATTCGTTACAATCGCACCCGGGAAGCCAGGCCAGTCCTGGCTTTTTTACATCCGTATTAACCCATCCGTATTAACCAGGGTTCAGCATTATGTTAGTCGACTCCCACTGTCACCTTGACCGTATCAACCTGACGCCATACGACGGGCAACTGGCCGGTGCAATCCAGGCTGCGCATGCGCGCGGCATCCAGCAAATGCTGTGCATCGGTATCAGCCTGGACAATATCCAGACGGTTATTGATATTGCCCAACAGCATCCCAGTGTCGTGGCATCGGTCGGTGTACACCCCTGCGATGTAAAAGAAGGTACGGCCAGCGCCGAACAACTGCTGCAATGGGCGCAGCAACCCAAGGTAGTTGCCTTGGGTGAGACCGGCCTGGATTATCACTACGAAACGGAAAGCAAAGCGTTGCAACATGAAAGTTTTGCTTTGCACCTGGAGGTTGGCGGTAAAACCGGATTGCCTGTTGTTGTGCACACCCGTGAAGCGCGTGACGATACTATCGATTTAATCAAAGCCCACGGCAGTCTGGAGCACGCAGGCGTGTTGCATTGTTTTACTGAAGATTGGGACATGGCCAGGCGCGCGCTGGATTTGAATTACTACATTTCCATTTCCGGTATTGTCACCTTTAAAAACGCCGAACAAATTCGCGATGTGGTGCGCAAGATGCCCATTGACCGTTTGCTGGTTGAAACTGATTCGCCGTATCTGGCGCCGGTTCCTTATCGTGGCAAACCGAACGAGCCGCGTTACGTGCGCGAAGTGGCTGAGTTTGTGGCCGAGGTGCGCGGTATGGCGTTTGAAGAACTTGCGCAACAAACCACCGACAATTTTTATCGTTTGTTCACCCGTGCAAAACAGTATCTGCCCCATTAATTCTGAAGAGAAACATTGATGAACGCACAAGCACAACAGATTCAGATCATGCTCGAATTACAAGACAGCATGAATACCAAAGTCACCGCCAACTGGCGCGAACAGGGCTACGAATGGTACCGCGCGATTTGGGTAGAGTGCGCAGAATTGATGGACCATTACGGTTGGAAGTGGTGGAAAAAACAAACACCGGATACAGAACAAGTCGCGCTGGAATTAATCGACATCTGGCATTTTGGCTTAAGTATCCTGTTGCAATCCGGTGAAACCCAGGACGCCATTATTGCACGTGTCCAGGACGAGCTGCACATCACTACTGAACAGTCAGACTTCCGTCTCGACCTTGAAGCTTTTGCCGGCGCAACACTGGCGGATCGTCAATTCCACATAGCTTTATTCGGCCGTTTGATGGCGGGCGTAGATATGAGCTTCGATCAACTTTATCGCGGTTATGTAGGCAAAAATGTATTGAATTTTTTCCGCCAGGATAACGGTTATAAAGACGGCAGCTACCGCAAGCATTGGCATGATGGCCGCGAAGATAACGAACATTTGGTTGAGGT
>CAMLOU010000104.1 GCA_946481735.1 uncultured Cellvibrio sp. | reverse complement strand
GGTGAGATATGGCATACGCTAAGAAAGAAGAAGACAACAACGAAGGCTTGCAAGAAAAATTAGTTCAAGTTAATCGTGTTGCCAAAACTGTTAAAGGTGGTCGTATCTTCCAATTTACCGCATTGACTGTAGTCGGTGATGGTAACGGAAAAGTAGGCTTTGGTCGCGGTAAAGCGCGTGAAGTTCCAATTGCTATTCAAAAAGCGATGGAAGCTGCACGTCGTAACATGATCACTGTTGATTTGAATGGCGATACCATTCAATACCCAACCAAAGGTGTTCATGGTGCTTCAAAAGTTTACATGCAACCAGCGTCTCAAGGTACCGGCGTAATTGCTGGTGGTGCAATGCGGGCAGTGTTGGAAATTGCAGGTATTCAAAACGTTCTTTCCAAATGCTACGGTTCAACCAATCCGGTTAACGTAGTTCGTGCAACGTTTAACGCGCTGAAAGAGATGACTTCACCTGAAGCAGTTGCTGCAAAGCGCGGTAAGACTGTTGAAGATATTCTGAACTAATCGATTAGTTCGATTATTAGATGGCGGAATTCACCATGTCTAAGAAAATGATTAAAGTGACCCAGATCAAGAGCACCGCTCATCGTCTGGCAAACCACAAAGCCTGCGTACGCGGCTTGGGTTTACGTCGCATCGGTCACTCTGTTGAAGTTGAAGATACTCCTTCAGTTCGCGGCATGATCAATGTTGTCAACTATCTGGTTAAGGTAGAGGGAGAATAAGATGCGTCTGAATACTCTTAGTCCGGCACCGGGCCGTGTGCACGCCAAAAAGCGTGTTGGCCGTGGTATCGGTAGCGGCCTGGGTAAAACCGCAGGTCGTGGTCACAAAGGTCTGAAGTCACGTTCTGGCGGTTCCGTGAGACCCGGTTTCGAAGGCGGTCAAATGCCTTTGCAAATTCGTTTGCCAAAGTACGGTTTTACTTCCCGTATCGGTATGGTCACTGCGGAAATCCGTTTGTCTGAGTTGAATGCGGTTGAAGGTTCAGTGGTTGATATTGAAACTCTGAAGCAAGCCGGATTAATCAGCTCTGTTATCAAGCGTGCAAAAATCTTCGCCTCTGGCGAAGTTAAAAAAGCTGTCACTGTGAAAGGCCTGGCTGTAACAAAAGGTGCTAAAGCAGCGATTGAAGCCGCTGGCGGAAAAGTAGAAGAGTAACGAGGCGCGAATGGCAACTCCAGGTAATCTGCCATTAGCAAATCAAAGAGGCTTGGGCGAGCTTTGGGCTCGCCTGCGCTTTTTGTTTCTGGCAATCGTGATTTATCGTATTGGTACTCACATACCAGTGCCAGGTTTGGATCCAGAGCGCATCGCTAATCTGTTCAATCAAAATCAGGGAACTATCCTGGGCATGTTTAACATGTTCTCCGGTGGTGCTCTGGAGCGGATGAGCATCCTTGCTTTGGGTATCATGCCTTATATTTCTGCATCGATTATTATGCAGTTGCTTACGGCAGTTACTCCTTCTTTGGAGCAGTTAAAAAAAGAAGGTGACGCTGGTCGTCGCAAGATTAACCAGTACACCCGCTACTTCACTGTTGTGCTCGCGACCGTACAGGCGCTCGCAATGGCTGTTAGCTTCTCAGCCTACGCATTTGGTGGGGAACCAAGCTTTTCATATTACTTTATCGCGGTAGTTTCCCTGGTGACTGGCGCAGTATTTATGATGTGGCTGGGTGAGCAGGTAACTGAGCGCGGGATTGGTAATGGTATCTCCATGCTTATTTTCGCAGGTATTGTTGCGGGAATGCCCAGCGCAATAGGTCAGGCTTTTGAAAGTGCAAGACAAGGCGATTTGCATATTATTGCGTTGTTGATCGTTAGCATTTTAGCTATTGCTGTTATTTGGTTTGTAGTTCGTATTGAGCGTGGCCAACGCCGCATCACAGTGAACTATGCCAAGCGTCAACAAGGTCGTCAGGGCTATGCTGCTCAGAGTAGTCATTTGCCGCTGAAAATTAATATGGCGGGCGTAATTCCGGCTATTTTCGCTAGCAGTATTTTGCTGTTTCCGGCATCTATCGCTCAATGGTTCGGCCAGGGTGGTGAAGGTGTTGTAAATGAGTTCCTGCAAGAAATGGCGTTGGCAATTGGTCCTGGTCAGCCTTTGTATATCATTCTGTTCGCAGGCCTCATTACCTTTTTCTGTTTTTTCTATACGGCTTTGATGTTTAACCCGAAAGAAGTAGCAGATAACCTTAAGAAATCAGGGGCATATATTCCCGGTATTCGTCCGGGGGAGCACTCAGCGAAATATATAGATAGCGTTTTGACTCGACTGACAGTTGTTGGTGCTATATATATGTCAGCAGTTTGCTTATTGCCGGAGTTTCTTGTAGTAGCCACTGGTGTGCCCTTCTATTTGGGTGGAACTTCATTGCTCATCGTAGTTGTTGTAGTGATGGATTTTATGTCCCAAGTGCAAGCACACTTGATGTCGCATCAGTATGAATCGCTGATGAAGAAATCAAATTTGAAAGGATATGGCGGTAACGCACGCTAGTCCAAGTTATTGAGGTTGAATCATGAAAGTTCGTGCTTCTGTAAAAAAGATTTGTCGCAATTGCAAAATGGTGCGTCGCAACGGTGTTCTGCGTGTAATCTGCAGTGTTGAGCCGCGCCACAAGCAGCGTCAAGGCTAAGTAATCATTGATGTTTGCCTAATTCAGGCAGGTCATTGCTGGCCTGCCTGAGTTTTTATAGCGAATTAATCAATATTATTGCCGCTAGGGGGCGTTGACTGTCGTCGGGTGAGAAATTGCCCGACTATTGATTTGTGGTGTATTTGCAGCTATCCTGCGCGCCTTTTGTTCAGGGGCGGGGTGGCTCATATGCCGTCAACGCTACAATTCAGGTGTTATTGGAGTAATTTGAATGGCTCGTATAGCTGGTGTAAACATACCAGATAACAAACACGCCGTTATCTCGTTGACCTATGTTTATGGCATTGGTCGTACTACTGCCAAGCAGATCTGTGCTGCTACTGGTATTGCCGAAGAGACCAAAATTGGTTCTCTCTCTGAAGAGCAGATGGATGCCATCCGCGCTGAAGTGGGCAAACACACCGTAGAGGGTGATTTGCGTCGCGAAATTAACATGAACATCAAGCGCTTGATGGACCTGGGTTGCTATCGCGGCCTGCGTCATCGTCGCGGCTTGCCTTTACGTGGCCAGCGTACCAAAACCAACGCTCGCACTCGTAAAGGCCCACGTAAGCCAATCAAGAAATAAGCCTTGATCGCGAATCTCATTCACATACGGTAAAAATTAGTAGGAAGAATTGCTATGGCTAAGCCAGGTAATAAAACCACAGCCAAGAAAAAAGTTAAAAAGACGGTAGTTGATGGCGTTGCCCATATCCACGCGTCTTTTAATAACACCATTGTTACCATTACAGACCGTCAAGGCAACGCCTTGGCATGGGCAACTTCTGGTGGTTCGGGTTTCCGTGGTTCACGTAAGAGTACTCCTTTTGCTGCTCAGGTTGCTGCCGAGCGCGCTGGTGAAGCGGCGAAAGAATATGGTTTGAAGAACCTTGACGTAGAAGTTAAAGGCCCAGGCCCCGGCCGCGAATCTGCGGTACGTGCCCTGAATAATGTTGGCTACAAAATTACCAACATCACTGACGTTACGCCGATTCCTCACAACGGCTGCCGTCCGCCGAAAAAACGTCGCGTATAAGGGGGAGCATAGAAAATGGCTCGTTATATTGGACCAACTTGTAAACTGTCGCGCCGTGAAGGAACTGACCTGTTCCTGAAAAGCGGTGCGCGCGCACTGGATTCCAAGTGCAAAATTGAAACCGCTCCTGGCCAACATGGCCAACGTCGTGGTCGTTTGTCTGACTACGGTGTTCAGTTGCGTGAAAAACAAAAAGTACGTCGTATCTACGGTATTTTGGAAAAGCAATTCCGTGGCTATTACAAAGAAGCTGCTCGTCGTAAGGGTGCGACCGGTGAAAACCTGTTGAAGTTGCTTGAATCCCGTTTGGATAACGTTGTTTATCGCATGGGCTTTGGCTCTACCCGTTCAGAGTCCCGTCAGTTGGTTTCACACAAAGCAATCAGTGTGAACGGCAAGACCGTGAATATTGCTTCTTACCAAGTGGCTGCAGGTGACGTGGTTTCTGTTCGTGAGAAGGCCAAAAAACAACTGCGTATCCAAAACGCGTTGAACCTGGCTGGTCAGCGCAGCAACGTCGAGTGGGTTGATGTAAACAGCGAGAAGAAAGAAGGCGTTTTCAAGCGCGTTCCTGATCGCATTGATTTACCTGCTGACATCAACGAGAACCTCATCGTCGAGCTTTACTCCAAGTAAGGGACGATTCGCTAACAGGTGTGGCTATGCAGACTGCAGTAAACGAATTTTTAACTCCGCGTCATATCGATGTAACAGAAAATGGCCCAACTCGCGCACGTGTTGTGTTGGAGCCATTAGAGCGTGGTTTTGGACATACTTTAGGCAATGCATTGCGTCGTATTCTGCTTTCTTCAATGGCCGGTTGCGCCATTGTTGAAGCGGAAATCGAAGGTGTGCTGCATGAATACAGCGCAATTGAAGGTGTTCGCGAGGATGTAATTGAAATCCTGCTGAACCTTAAAGGTGTTGCAGTAATTATGCACGGTAAGGACCATGCGGTTCTTACTTTGACCAAAAAAGGTCCTGGCGTTGTGACTGCTGCTGATATCCAGGTTGATCACGATGTGGAAATTAAAAATCCGGATCATGTCATTGCTAATATCACTGGCAACACAGAATTGAAAATGCGTTTAACCATTGCTCGTGGTCGGGGCTATCAGCCTGCTGACAGTCGTCGTCGCGATGATGATGAGAGCCGTGCGATTGGCCGTTTGCAATTGGATGCGTCTTTCAGCCCCGTCAAGCGTCTGGCTTATAGTGTTGAAAGTGCTCGCGTTGAGCAACGTACCGATCTGGATAAGTTGATCCTGGATTTGGAGACCAACGGTACTATTGATCCAGAAGAAGCTATCCGTCGCGCAGCTACCATCCTGCAGCAACAATTAGCAGTGTTTGTTGATTTGGAAGGTGAGAAGCAATCTGCTCCAGAGCAAAAAGAAGAGGCAATCGACCCGATTCTATTGCGTCCGGTGGATGATTTGGAGCTTACTGTACGTTCAGCAAACTGCTTGAAAGCAGAAAATATTTATTACATTGGCGATTTGATTCAGCGCACTGAAGTCGAGCTGTTGAAAACGCCAAACCTGGGTAAAAAATCTTTGACCGAGATTAAAGATGTTCTTGCGTCACGTGGTTTGTCCCTGGGTATGCGTTTGGAAAACTGGCCACCTGCCAGTTTGAGAAACGATTAAAAAGCACGAAGTCCCAAACGACAGTTAGCTACTATTAACAGTTGTTTGGGATTTTAATTATTAGTTCGCCCGTAACTCACTTCGGTGCGGGTGATAACGAGATTGCGTAAAGCGATCCATTTTGAAGGTAATTAGTTATGCGTCATCGTCTTGTTGGCCGTCAATTGGGCCGTAATTCTTCCCACCGCAAAGCAATGTTCCGCAACATGAGCGTGTCTTTGGTAGAGCATGAGCTGATTAAAACTACTCTGCCCAAGGCAAAAGAATTGCGCCGTGTTATTGAGCCGTTAATTACTATTGCAAAGGTTGATTCAGTCGCTAATCGTCGTTTGATATCTGCTCGCATTCAAAGCAAGGCAGCAGTAGGCAAATTGTTTAGCGAACTGGGTAAGCGTTATGCTACCCGTCCAGGCGGTTATGTCCGTATTTTGAAATGTGGTTTCCGTGCGGGTGATAAAGCGCCGATGGCATATGTTGAGTTGGTGGATCGTCCAGCTAAAGCACTTGAAACTGCAGTAGAAGCTGAATAATTCTGTAACAGGAATTTAACAAAAAGGGCCAGGTAGAAATACCTGGCCCTTTTTGCTTTATTGCGTTTATAGGTTTGTTTCAGGCGTATTCCTTTTCAGATAGCAGTGGCTATTGCCACTTCCTCAGTCATTCCTAATTTGATCCAGGTTTATTTTTTTGTGAATTATTGTCGGCAATGTCTCACACGCAATGCCGATATTGTCTGCTATTAATCGAGTTGCAGAAGCATAAAATGGTAATCACAGGACGTTGATCAACACAGGATGTGTTGAGAAAGGGATGCTGGTTACTGGATGTAACTATACAAGGATTATCAGGAACAGGCTGGATGCCGATGCGGTCAAGATGATCGTTGACCCGCGCAGGATGCAATGGGGCTTGCGGATGCAATGCCCCTTTTTCTTTTTTGTAATAAATTAAACACTTCCCTTTTTGGTTTTTGTTGCAGGTTTCTTTTTCGCTTCTGTAAGTTTCAACATTGGCTTGAGGAATCTTCCTGTGTGGGAGTGTTCAAGCCGGGCAATTTCTTCCGGGGTTCCTGTTGCAATAATTTTTCCTCCGCCACTACCACCTTCCGGTCCCAAATCTACAATCCAGTCAGCAGTTTTAATCACATCCAGGTTATGTTCAATCACCACAACTGTGTTGCCATGATCGCGCAGGCGATGCAAAACATTGAGTAATTGCTGGATGTCATAAAAATGCAAGCCCGTAGTAGGTTCATCCAGAATATATAGGGTTTTACCGGTATCGCGCTTGGATAATTCCTTCGCAAGTTTTACCCGTTGCGCTTCACCACCGGACAAGGTGGTTGCTGATTGCCCGAGGCGAATATAAGACAGGCCCACATCCATCAGGGTTTGTAGCTTGTTGGCAATGGATGGAACGGGATCGAAAAATTCGCGGGCATCCTCGACCGTCATTTCGAGGACTTCGTGGATATTTTTATTTTTGTATTTCACATCCAGGGTTTCGCGATTGTAGCGTTTACCTTTGCAGACATCACAGGGCACGTAGACGTCGGGCAGAAAGTGCATTTCCACTTTGGTGACGCCATCGCCCTGGCAGGCCTCACACCGGCCGCCTTTAACGTTGAAGCTGAAACGGCCGGGCTGGTAACCGCGTGAGCGCGACTCTTGGGTGGCTGCAAATAATTCCCGGATCGGGGTAAATATCCCGGTGTAGGTTGCCGGGTTTGAACGAGGGGTGCGTCCGATGGGGCTTTGGTCAATGTCTACGCACTTGTCAAATAAGTCCAACCCCTGGATTTCTTCATATTCAGCCGGGTCGAGTGTGGTTGCTCCATTGAGTTCCGTTGCCGCTAGCGGGTGCAAAGTTGCATTGATAAGCGTGGACTTACCCGAGCCGGACACCCCGGTTACACAAGTCATCAAGCCAACGGGGATTTCCAGAGTAACGTTTTGCAGGTTGTTTCCTTTGGCGCCAACCAGCCGCAAAACCTGTTTTGGATTGAACGGATGTCGCGTAGCGGGCACTGCAATTTCCCGGATGCCGCTGAGATATTGCCCGGTAATCGAATCCTTATTGGCCATTATGGCTTTAACATTTCCCTGGGCGATAACCTCGCCGCCGTGGACACCGGCACCGGGACCTATATCGATAACGTGATCCGCCAGGCGAATGGCGTCCTCATCATGTTCGACCACGATGACGGTGTTGCCGATGTCGCGCAAATGAGTCAGGGTTTTGAGCAGGCGCTCGTTGTCGCGTTGGTGTAGTCCAATTGAGGGTTCGTCAAGGATATACATGACTCCGACCAGGCCCGCACCGATTTGACTGGCCAGACGGATACGCTGGGCTTCGCCGCCCGACAGGGTTTCCGCGCTACGGTTGAGCGTCAGGTAATTCAAGCCTACATCCACGAGAAAGCGGAAGCGATCACGCAACTCTTTAAGGATTTTATCGGCAATGCCCGCCTTGCGACCGCTGAAACCGAGCTTCATGTAGTAATCATAAGCATCAGCGATGGGCATTTCGGTGATTTTGGGCAACGGACGCTCGTCGATAAATACGTTTCGCGCTTCAACCTTTAAGCGCGTTCCTTCACATTCCGGGCAGGGTTGGGTGGAGAGGAATTTGATCAGGTCCTCGCGCACGGAACTGGATTCGGTATCGCGATAGCGCCGCTCCATATTGGGCAAAACACCTTCAAAGGTGTGGCTGCGTTTGTAAACATCGCCGCGTTCGTTGATGTAGTTAAATGCGATGACCTCCTCACCGGAGCCATACAGGACTGCATCGCGTTGTTTGGCTTTAAGCTTTGACCAAGGGGTATCGACATTGAATCCGTAATGCTTGGCGAGCGAGGTCAGCATGTGAAAGTAATAAACGTTGCGCTTGTCCCAACCGCGAATCGCCCCTTCGGAGAGGCTTAGGGAGGGGTCCTGGATGATTTTGTCTTCATCGAAAAACTGGTGCACACCCAGCCCGTCGCAGGTCGGGCAGGCACCCGCCGGATTATTGAAGGAAAACAGGCGCGGCTCCAATTCGCTCAAGCTGTAATCGCAAACCGGGCAGGCGTGTTTGGAAGAGAACAGGCGGTCAGGGGCTTCGCCATCCATATAGCTGACACAAACAATGCCTTCTGAAAGGTTAAGCGCGGTTTCAAAGGATTCGGCGAGGCGGAGCTTCAAATCCTCGCGCACCTTAAAGCGGTCGATGACCACTTCCACCGTATGTTTCTTTTTCTTATCGAGCTTTGGGGTATCGTCCAGGTCGCAGAGGATGCCATCGATACGCGCCCGGATAAAACCATCGCGCTTCAGCTGTTCAAATACATGCAGATGTTCACCCTTCCGATCGCGGATAACCGGTGCGAGCAACATAAGTTTGGTGCCTTCAGGTAAGGCCAGGACGTTATCTACCATTTCACTGATAGTCTGTGCCGTCAGCGGTGCGCCGTGCTCCGGGCAGCGCGGTTCGCCCACCCGCGCATAGAGCAAACGCAGATAGTCGTAGATTTCAGTGATGGTTCCCACGGTGGAGCGGGGGTTGTGGGAGGTAGATTTCTGCTCAATTGAGATGGCCGGGCTGAGGCCTTCCACATGATCGACGTCCGGTTTTTCCATCATGGAAAGGAATTGGCGCGCATAGGTCGATAGGGATTCCACGTAACGGCGCTGGCCTTCGGCGTAAAGGGTATCGAAGGCCAATGAAGATTTGCCTGAACCTGAAGGGCCGGTAATGACGACCAGTTTGTCGCGCGGAATTTCCAGGTCGATATTCTTGAGATTGTGGGTGCGTGCACCCCTGACAATAATTTTGTCCATCTACTCCACCAAGGCTGGTTGGTCAAAAAGGGCCGATTATACGTGAATGCTTGCCAGCAGATGTCAGTAGGCGGGCTTCTTCTGTAATCCTAATAAAACAGTCATGAGAATTTGCCTGATCTGGTGGGTGGGTCAAGATGCGTAACCGGCTATGATGTTGTGGCGAATTTAAAGTTGGTACACTGTCGCCCCTTTAATAACAAGCGCCTGTCCTCCGCCATGCAACCTGAACCCGTTTCTGCTGCTGTACCTTTTGAACGCAAAGTGGTCTATTCGTTAGCAGCGCTTTACACCTTCCGTATGCTCGGCCTGTTTATGTTATTGCCGGTCCTGGCGGTTTACGGAACTGAATATTCCCACCACAGCCCCTTTTTACTGGGTGTTGCCCTGGGGGCTTACGGTTTTAGCCAGGCGCTGTTGCAGATTCCCTTTGGGATCCTATCTGATCGCATCGGGCGTAAGCCGTTAATTCTTGTTGGCCTAATCATTTTTACCTTGGGCAGCGTTGTCGCGGCGCTGGCGGACTCGGTATTTGGGTTGATTATCGGCCGCTTCCTTCAAGGGGGTGGAGCTATTTCTGCCGTGGTAATGGCGCTCCTGACCGATCTCACATCGGATGAAAACCGTACCAAGGCCATGGCAACCATAGGCGCCTCGATTGGCGTTTCGTTTTCAGTTGCCATGACCGCGGGGCCATTGTTGGCGAGCTGGGGCGGGGTGGGCGTAATTTTTTGGCTGACTGCGGTGCTGGGATTGGCGGGTATTTATATTTTGCTAAAACTGGTTCCGGAAGTAGCGAAAACGGCTGTTCCCAAACGCGAGGCGGTTGCTGTCCCCAGCCTGCTATGGGATACGCTCAAGCATCCCCAATTGCTGCGGTTGAATGTCGGGATTTTCGTGCTGCACTTTGTACTGATGTCGAGTTTTGTCGTCTTGCCGCTGGTGCTCCGGGATCAGTTACATATTGCCCGTGAATATCATGGCCTGGTCTATTTTCCGTTGCTCGCCTTTGCTTTTGTGCTCATGCTGCCGTTTGTGATCATTGCGGAAAAGCGACGCAAAATTAAAGGGGTATTTTTAATCGCCATCGGCCTGCTGCTTGCATCCGAGCTGGCGCTGATGCTGGTATCCGCCCATCTGGTCATGGCGCTGTTGGTGCTATTTGTTTTCTTTATTGCCTTTAACGTACTGGAGGCTACCCAGCCCTCCATGGTCAGTAAAATTGCGCCAGCCGGGGCTAAGGGTACAGCGACAGGGATCTATTCGACCTGCCAGGTCGCGGGGGTGTTTGGTGGTGGTGCCCTGGGTGGATGGCTGCTGCAACACCAGGGTATCAATACGGTGTTCCTGCTGAATGCTGCGCTGGTTCTTATATGGCTGGCGGTGGCTTGGTCGATGAAACCACCGCACTTCCTTGCCAGCGTCCTTATTCCGTTACGGGGACGCAATCACCAGCAAACTGCTGCAAAGTTGCGTGCCGTTGATGGTGTGGCGGAGGTCGTGATTGTGACCTCGGAAGACACTGCCTATCTCAAAGTGGATCAGCGACGCGTTGATCGCAAAACGCTGGCGGCTATTGTGGAGCAGGTGTAAAGTGCTAGGCCCCGCAGGGGAACATCGATAAATCTGAAAGCCGCCGACGTAAAAACGACAGAAGGCGGATACACGGTAATTCAAGAGGAATTTTTATGGCTCGCGGTATTAACAAAGTAATTTTGATAGGCAATATCGGACAGGACCCGGAAGTGAAATATATGCCCTCCGGCGGCGCTGTGACCAACGTCAGCGTAGCGACCTCGGAGACATGGAAGGACAAAAATACCGGCCAGCCACAGGAACGTACCGAATGGCACCGCGTGGTGTTCTTCAATCGCCTGGGCGAGATCGCCGGCGAATATCTGCGCAAAGGCAGTAAGGTTTATATCGAAGGTTCATTGCGCACCCGCAAATGGCAAGCGCAAGATGGCTCTGATCGCTACACCACGGAAATCGTCGCCAGTGAAATGCAAATGCTCGATGGTCGCGGTGATAATGCCGGTGCCGGCCAAGGCATGGGAGCGGCGGCTGCGATGGGGACGTATGATCAAACTCCGCAATTCAACAACGGCCCTCAAGGCGGTGGATACAATCAGGGCTACAACCAGCCGGCCCAAACCGGATACGCCCAGCAACCACCCGCAAACCGCAATTTCAACCAAGCCCCGCAACAGGCTCCGCAGCATAATGCTCCACCATCCAGTGGGTTTGATTCGTTTGATGATGATATTCCGTTTTGATAACTCATCATTGAATGGTCATAATCTACTAATAATAAATAGCGTTTTTTTAAAAGAATCCCTTTGGAAAAATCTGAAGGGATTTTTTTATTCAGTATTGCCCCGACAAAAAATAATAAATCGTTACGTTGTGAGGTTCTTTGAAGTGAGTATTATAAAAACGCTGATTTAAATCAGGTTGTTTCTCTGAAGGCTTTTTTGCCATACCTATCCAAATACTCCTGAAATAATTCGTTATCTTTTTTTGTATTAAACGATGAACTCAAGTATTTAACCGACGGCTTTTCTAAAAGAGGTAATAATTTTTCCGGTGTCAAGCCTGTATCGACAAGTTCTATTTCCTCCAGGTTAGGTGTATTTTCAAGTATCGATATATCAGCAAACCCTTTACATCCCCAGATGCGGAATGTTTTTAAATGATCAAGCTTTTGAAGATCAGGAAGAGCCAGCTCTCCTCGGGTATTAAGGATTTGTAACTCTTCAATCTGGGACAGATTTGCTAAAAAATTCCAGCCTGAGCCGGGTTTGAATTCATTAAGAAACAGGTTTTTAAGCGAGCCTATTTCAGACAATGCCTGTGGATCTTCGACTTTGGTATTAATCAGGCTAAGGCTTTCCATCTTTCGTAAATCTTTTAAAAATGTAAGTGACTTAAGTTGTGTCCTCCACAATTCAAATACTTTTTTCGATTGATATTTTTCAATCAGAAACTCTTGCTCTGGTTCTGAAAGCTTACCCTCAATAACAACCTTACCTTTCAAAAGGCTAATATTTTTGGACATATGTTTATCCTTTGCATGTGGTTCTTCGACTTCTTGCTGAGGCACCATGTTTCTTAATAAGGGCTTCGGCATGCGCTTTCTTTTTAGTTGATTGAACTTTATCACCATTCAACATTGTCTGGCCGGCGTTTTTGGATTTTTCGAATTCCCTTGCCTCATAAAACCTTAAAATATTATTTCGATCACTGCGACTGGTAGCCTTTCCCAAGTCTACTCGTACAAATTGGACCTTTGTGCCAGGCTTATTAAGCAAACCCTGTGCTTTTGCATGCTCTGAGGATGATACTCGATCGAACATGCCTTGCTTACCAATTCCGGCACTGCCTACATACGTCTTGTTGCCATTTGTGATGATATAAATTCCCGGTTCGTTTGGCAGGGAAGCTGGCGCCCTCTTTAGCCCAAACAAATCCAGCCAGGTGAGCGGATCTTCAACATAACCGTATAAGGTCATGCCTCCCTCTAGACGGATTGGGTCCTGGCTTGTGTAATGCCCGGTTTCAGGATCGAAATACCGGAAGCGGTTGTAATACAGCCCCGTTTCTGTGTCCTCGTATTGGCCTGGAAAGCGGAACGGACAAAAGTTCCGGTCGCCTTTGAGGTTGCGAAGTTCGCCCCAAACACTGATATCGGCGGACCAGACCTGGTTTCCATGTTTGTCGAAGACAAGGTTCGGGGTGCCGAGGTGATCCGTAATAATCGAAAAGTGCTCATCACCCACAAGTTTTGCCATGGGGGCGAAAGCATCAGGTTCGAACAGCCAGGTTATGGGTGTTTCTTTTGTTCCTTCATTAAATAGTTTCGGCGGACCTTGCGGGTCAATTTGTTGCAGCAATGCGAGACGCTGGTTGATGGCGATGTCGTCCGCCCTGTTTTGCAAATGTGCAAATGGCTGATCAGCGGTTGCAATGTCAGTTTTGTATTCAACCCATTCATGCAGCGGATTATTGCCATCCCACACCCAGAAGGTAGTTTTGTTGCCGAAGGTTTTTAGAATACGTCGCCCCAACGGGTCGTATTTAAAGCGTACTTCTTTTCCGTCGGGCCTGACCACCCTGGCCATATGGCCCGCATCATTCCATTCGTAACACCAGGTTCGATTGTTCGGCTCAATCTTGCGAATGAGGTTGCCTTCGGCATCGTATTGATAATGAGTGGTGCCTTTGCTTGAACGCACTGCCAGGAGCTGCCCCGCAGGACCGTATTCGCGATCATTACACTGGGTGGCTTTGAAAAGGTTGCCTACCGCATCCGGCATGCGCAGCTCGAAGGTATTATCGCTGTAACGTGCCGAGATTAAATTACCCAGTGCATCGTGCTGGAAAACTGTCTCGCGATTGAGTGAGTCGATCAATTTGATTAAGCGATCATTTAAACCCCACAAATAAGTTTTACTGCCATGGGCATGCTTGCCGTTAAAAATTTCATGCTTGGTCGGGCGACCTAATTTGTCGCGTGTCCATCGGCTTCGGATACCGCCAGGTAGGCTGCGCTGAATTTCAAAACCTTGTTGATCGCGCTCAAACAAAGCTTCGAATTGATGGTCGATGGCGGCAACCTTGACCACATCACCACTGATATTGCGGCTGATGAGTTGGTTTAACCCCAATGATGAGGTAATGCGAATGCGTAGGCCCTGTGCATCATATTCCGACGCAACCCAGTGGTCCCCCTGGAATTCTTTAAGAATCTGCCCGAGGGGATCCAATTCCCAGCGCAAGGCAATTGCATCATTTCTCGCTTCAATCAGTTCATCATCCTCACGGTATTTAAAAATCGTGTGCGCACCATCGCTGTGATACGCCTGGGTGATACGATCAAGGCTATCGTAATTAAATACCGTATAGCGTGAGTCAGGTCGATTGATACGGACAGTGCGACCCGCCGGGTCTTTTATGAATTCACGGATAAGTCCATCAAAACCGGATTCGCGAATTAACTCTGCGTTGGCATCCCGTTCAAATTGGTATACGCGGCCATGTTCATTGCTGATAGCGATGAGCTGCTCTTCGCGATCGTATTCAAAGCGAATGGTGGTGCCCGCCTGGGTGCGCGAGGCTAGCCGGCCCATGCCGATATAGTCCATCGCGACCTCGTATTGCTCATCTTTCGCATGAATGAGGTTATTGCCTGCATCGTAGCGGAATAAACGGCGATTGCCGTCTGGCTCGTCAATACAGATAACACGTTCTAATTTGTCATAATAGAAACGCTTAAGATTATTACGGCCATCCCGAACGCTGAGTAAGTTGCCTAATGCATCGTATTGCTGGACCAGTTCATCGCCCCTGCCGTCGGAGATGACCACGAGATTTGCGTTTTGGTCGTAGCTGAGTTGTATGACTGTGCCGGTGCTATCGGTAATAGTGCGCAGCAAGCCACCTTCATGGACAAAGGTGATTTTGTGGTTGAGCGGATCAGTTTTACCAATTAATTCCCCATGGTCGTTATAACGGTAGCGCCATGGGTTGCCAAGTTTATCGATGGCTTCGGTGAGGTTATCTTTTGCGTCGTATGTGAGGCTAATACTCGAGCCATCCGGACTAATAAGCTTGGTTTTATTCCCGCGTTCATCATATTCATACCGCGTTTTATATCCCAGCTCATTCGTCTCGCAAATAACTTCGTAGTATTCGTTGTATTCCGTCAGGCTCGCATGATTTAACGGATCAACAATACGGTGCGGTAAAACCCCATTGTGATAATAAGTCGTTACGTGCCCGAACGAATTCTTTGCCCAGGTAATATTATTTTCAATGTCATAGCGAAGCTCTCGATAATAAATTCCATCATCCCCCCAGGTCCTTAAACAGCGCGCATTGTGGTCAA
>CAMLOU010000103.1 GCA_946481735.1 uncultured Cellvibrio sp. | reverse complement strand
GTGGTCGGAGTGGAGGGATTCGAACCCCCGACATTCTGCTCCCAAAGCAGACGCGCTACCGGACTGCGCTACACTCCGAATGAAACCAGGAGCACCTGATTTCGAGAGGTGCGCATGATACCCATGCGTTTGGAGATCGTCAACGGAAAAGGATTAACTCGCTGAAATAATCGGATCGATAGGCCAGAATATCTCCGTCTCGCTGGCTTAATGATCAGATAGCCTATCCTTTCCTATCTCAAGGCCCCGTGCGTGATACATCAAGATGAACCCTTGCTCTTGTTTCAACACAGCTCTGTAGTCAGAATAGCGCGTCAGTCTGTTGGGGGTTTGTATGCAAAACAATAATTTAGGCGTTGCAATGAAATTGGGGATGCGTCGGCTTGCGTCGGGCGTGTGCATTTTGTCGGCGCGCACGGAGGACGGAGAGTTATTCGCCATGACCGTATCTTCTGTCACATCGGTATCGGACAATCCCGCTTCTTTGTTAGTGTGCATCAATAAGCTGGTTTCGCAGCACGACTACCTTTCAACGCCAGGTACCCGCTTCGCGATCAACGCGTTGAACTCCAATCAGCAAGACCTTTCCAACCTCTGCGCCGGGCGCGAGCAGGGGCGTGATCGCTTCAGTATTGGCGCATGGCAGCAAGACGAGAACGGTGTGCCATATCTGACGGATGCCCAGGCGGTCTTTTTTTGCGAAGCAGATAAGGTGATGGAGTACGGTACGCACCATATTGTGGTCGGCAAAATCCATCAGGTGCTTGTCGGTGAGGATGAAGTCAACCCGTTGCTGTATGTGGATGGCCGCTACGGTTTGCTGATGCGGCCAGAGTAAAAAAGCCGCAATCTGCTTTGGTGCGTGGAGTTTATCGGTGGGTAATAAGTGGGCATTTTTTAATTTCTGCTGACCATTTGTTGGGTGTAAAACGCAGCAAAAATTTACCTGATTATGCTCTTGTATTATGAACCTTTTGTGGCTACGGTCGATTCGCGGTTAAGGTCCACTAACCTTTTATGCACACCTTGGGTGCGGAATTAATCAAGTTGTTTAAAGGCTGCGCTAAAACCGGTTTTTACTCGGATAAAGGTTTGTAATTTATTGATTTATAAGGGAAAAATAAATAAGGTTAAAAAATGCACAATTTGTAGTTGGGCCAGATATTTTGCGGCTTGGCGATGGTTTCCCAAAATGTATCCACCAAGTTATCCACAGAAAATGTGGACAAATTAAATGTGAATTTTATTGTGCAAAAAAGTTACAGTTACCGCTGGATATCACTTTTCTCCACCAGAATTGCTACATTTTTCCTGTCATTAATGACGCCGTTGTTTGGATTTAAATGCTATGAGTGAAAAATTAAAGGTTGCAGTACTGGGGGGCGGAAGTTTTGGCACAGCTATTGCCAACATCATTGCCTGCAATCAACATCCCGTTTCCCTTTGGATGCGTTCGCCCGAGCAGGCGGCGGAGTGTCAGGCCGCGCGGGAAAATTCCCGGTATCTTCCCGGTTACCGGCTGCATGACAGCCTGGTGATTACCGCTGATCTCGAAGCGGCTGTTTCGGTCAGTGATCTGATTTTTGTCTCTATCCCCAGTCATTCATTCCGTGCAGTGACCCGTCAGATGCGGCCTTATCTGAAACCGGAGGCGATTATCATCAGCACGGCTAAAGGTATTGAGCCGGAGGGCTTTACCTTAATGAGCCAGATACTCGAGCAGGAATTGCCTTCACACCGTATTGGTGTGCTCAGTGGTCCTAATTTTGCAAAAGAAATTGTTCAGCAACAGCAAACCGGAAGCGTGATTGCAAGTGAGCACCAATCCGTCATCAGTTGTGTCCAGTCAACGTTGAGTTCCGCTACTTTTCGCGTTTATGCCAACAGTGATCGCTATGGTGTAGAGCTGGGGGGAGCGTTAAAAAATATCTACGCCATTATTTGTGGTATGGCCGCCGCGCTGGGTGCGGGCAATAACACCCAAGCGATGTTACTGACTCGCAGTCTTGCCGAGATGGGACGCTTTGCCAGTCTTATGGGAGCCAATCCCATGACATTTTTAGGTTTGGCTGGCGTGGGTGATTTGATTTTGACCTGCACCTCGGACCTGAGCCGTAATTACCGTGTGGGTTACGCGTTGGGGCAGGGTAAGCCTCTGGATGAAGTAGTCTCTGGTTTGGGGCAGGTCGCAGAGGGCGTCAATACACTGCGTCAGGTAAAACAAAAAGCCGATGAGCTGGGAGTCTATATGCCGCTGGTCTCCGGTTTACATGGTATTTTGTTTGAACAGAAAAAAATCGCTGATGTAGCACGTGGCTTGATGCTGGGCGAGCAAAATTATGATGTTGAATACGCAGGAAAACGATCATGAATAATGAAGAACTCAAGTCAAATCTTCTCTCTTCCCGGCATTGGTTGCGCTTGGTGTTTATGTTGCTGTTTGCCGCCTTGTTGCAGGTTGCCGGTATTATTATGTGGGTATTGGTAATCCTGCAGTTTGTGTTTTCATTGATTACCGGGCAGGACAATGCCAACCTGCGCAGCTTCGGCCATTCATTATCCACTTTCATTTATCAGACGCTGAAGTTCCTCACCTACAACAGCGAAGAAAAGCCGTTTCCTTTTGCTGATTGGCCTACAATCAACGAAGAACCGCCGGTAGAAGCGGTGGTTGTTGCCGAAAAGCCGCGTGCTCGCACAAGGGCCAAGGTTGCGCAAAAGAAAAACGATAGCGATACCCAATCTGACAATTTATAACGCTCATGCGGAGGTGGATATGGAGCTGTTTATTCTGCGGCATGGTGAAGCAGAGCCTCGTACTACGACAGATGAGGCGCGCCAACTGACTGCAAAAGGGCGTGCCGATGTGGCCAGGATGATCAGATCGTCGCTTGATGACCTCGGTGAATTGACCCACATCTGGGTGAGCCCTTTGGTGCGCGCGCAGCAAACCGCAGAAATTGCCGGTGAATTGATTGGTGATATGGAGCCTTACACCACTGAATTGCTAAGCCCGGATGCCGACCCCCAATTACTTTTCAACCAATTACAAATCAGCGAATGCCAGGGATTATTACTGGTAAGTCATCAACCCCTTGTCAGTAAAATTCTCGATACACTTTGCGGCACAGCGAACGATTATCACGACATGGCCACCAGTTCGCTGGCGTGCATAGATATTGAAATAATTGCAGCTGATATGGGCAAGCTACGCTGGTTACGCCATTCGTCAACCTGATAACTCCCGATTCTTCGTCCATGCTTTTTTGTGAATTGCTAATGGAGGTTGAGTATGCCGCGCGAACTGGCATTTGAGATTGACGGTTTGACTTTCGCTGCCCAGGAATGGGGTGAACCGGGTAAACAACCTGTACTGGCACTTCATGGCTGGCTGGATAACAGCGCGAGTTTTTACGCATTAGCACCCCGCTTGCACGATGTGCATATGATCGCAGTAGATATGGCCGGGCACGGACAAAGTTCCCATCGTCCAGGCGGTGCGCCCTACAATATTTGGGAAGACGTCGCAGAAATTTTTGCCATCGCGGACCAATTGGGGTGGGCGCAGTTTACGTTACTTGGGCATTCGCGCGGTGCCATCATCAGTATGTTGGCCGCCGGCACTTTTCCGGAGCGGATAACGCGGTTGGCGCTGATAGAAGGTTTACTCCCTGAGCCGACCAACATGGCAGATGCTCCGGAACAGTTGGCGCGTTCTATCCTCGGTTTGCGCGCGCAGGCGAACAAGCCGCTGTCTCTCTATAAAGATCTGCCTTCAGCCATTAAAGCCCGTGAGAGGGGGATGTTTCCCCTGAGCAATGCCGCCGCTGCTGCGCTGACCGAGCGCGGTGTTAAAGGAGTTCCCGGTGGTTATCAATGGAGCACGGACCAACGTTTGCTGGCGCCGTCAGCAATTAAATTAACGCGTGAACATGTGCAGGCTTTTATTGCGCGAATCACGGCTCCGATTAAATTAATTCTGGCGGAAGGCGGTATTCCCAGGATGTTTTCCGGGTTTCAGCGCGAAGTGTCGGTTTTTCCTCAGGTTGATGTTGAAGTCATGCCCGGTGGGCACCACCTACACATGGAGGCAGAAGTTGATGCTGTTGCCGAGTCGTTGAATCATTTTTTTGAAACAACGCCGAGTAAAAAAATGCCGAACCAAACAATACTTGATAAAAAGAATTGAGGAAAATCCCTTGCTTGCAACGGTTTTAGAGCACTATCGATTACGTGTGTTTGCCTTGTTTTTGCTTGTATGTAATGCAGGATGGGCTGCGGCTCAGACACCGGAGACAGACCTGGGGCTTGAAGCCTTTCCCCATGCAAGAGTTGTTTTCCGCAGTCAGCTTGAAGACGACGACTACATTCTCGCGTTGGGCAGTTTCAAAAAGACTGAGGGTATGTGGAATGTTGATCACCACCAACGACTCAGCGGCAAACTCACTCGCATGACGCTGGAGCTGCCCTCAACCCATACCGCTGAAGACGGTTTTCAATTTTACGTTCAGCAGTTAAAAAAATTGGGTGCACGTGAACTGTACCGCTGCGATGGGCGTGAATGCGGGCCGAGCAACAGTTGGGCTAACAATCATTTTAAAGTGATTCAATTGTACGGTCTGGATCAGCATCAACATTACGCGGCCTATGAAGTCATTCACGACCAGAAGCCGCCTTACTATGTGTCGTTGTATGCCGTGCTGCGGGGCAACAAACGGGTGCTGGTCCAACTGGATATTTTGCAAAGCGACAAGGCACCTGCGGAAAGTATTGCCACTGACCCTGATTCCTTGTTGCGCCTGTTTCAGACGCAAGGTTTTTATATTTTTCCCGGTGCGGTTGCAGATGATGACTCGGGCACATCTCGGCTGGTCATCAAACCGGAGCATGTTGAAACGCTGGTTAAGGTGTTGCAGCGGCAAGCGCAATGGAAGATTGCATTGGTGGGACATGAATATCGAACCAGTGCGCTCGTTAACCAGCAGCGTGATTCGCTTCGCTATGCGGATTCACTCAAGGCCGCACTGGTGAAAGAAGGTGTTTCGGCGGACCGCATCGTGACCCACGGGTTGGGTAGTCTGGCGCCCGCTGGCCGGGGCAGTCAAAGTGCCCGGGTGGAAGTGGTGAAATTGAATAATTAACGCTGCCTCTGGCGCGCCCATCTCCGTGGGCGCAAATGATGCAGAATCAACGCAAAAGCGAAAGGAATTCAGTGCGGGTGGCCTGGTTGCTGCGGAAGGTGCCGAGCATGGCCGAGGTTTTCATGGACGAGTTCTGTTTTTCCACACCACGCATCATCATGCACATATGCTTGGCTTCAATGATCACGCCCACGCCGGATGCACCGGTAATCTTTTGCACTGACTCGGCAATTTGAACCGTGAGTTGTTCCTGGATTTGCAGGCGACGCGCATACATATCCACGATGCGTGCCACCTTGGACAGCCCGAGTACCTTTCCGGTCGGAATGTATGCCACATGGGCTTTACCGATAAACGGCAGCATGTGGTGCTCACATAACGAATACAGCTCGATATCCTTGACCATAATCATTTCGCTGGATTCTGAAGGGAAGAGGGCACCGTTCACCACTTCTTCCAATGTCTGATTGTAGCCCCGCGTCAGAAACTGAAAGGCTTTGGCTGCGCGCTCAGGGGTATCGACCAGTCCGGGTCGGTTCAGGTCTTCACCGATACCGGCAATGATGTGGGCAAAATGTTCTTTCATAACCGCAGTCCTCGCCATATTCAGGAGCGTTCTCATCAGGAGGGAGTCGCTCATCGGATACTGTGCTGACCCGGTATTTGTATCATTAACCAGGTCGCGCTGGGGGCGCTCACCCTACGTGATGCCGGCAAAATCGTAAAGTACTTTTTACGCCAGCCTTACCGGCTGGATCAGTATCTTGCTAGGGCTTTTTCGTTTAAAGTTTTTGATATCCCGGTAGAATGCCGCTCCAATTTAGACAGTCTAGGGTGAAAAAGTGAGTATTGGACAAAAGCATGATGTCTGCAGTGATTTGATCAGTGTGCGGGACTACATCCGCTGGGGCGCCAGCCAGTTCAATGCGGCGGAGCTTTTCTTTGGCCATGGGACGGATAACGCCTGGGATGACGCATTGCAACTGGTGCTGCACGCCTTGCACCTGCCGTTGCCGCTTAACCCTGATGTTCTGGACGCTCGCCTGACCCTGGCGGAACGCAAAGAGGTGGTTGCACTCTTGCGGCGGCGTATAGACGAACGTGTTCCCACCGCTTACCTCACGGGCACGGCCTGGTTTGCCGGTTTGCCTTTCCGGGTTGATTCGCGCGTGCTGGTGCCGCGCTCGCCGATTGCGGAGCTGATCGAGAACCAATTTTCCCCCTGGTTATTGCAAGAGCCTGAGTACATTCTTGACTTATGCGCCGGCAGCGGCTGTATCGGTATTGCTTGCGCCTATGCTTTTCCCGGAGCGGCGGTAGATTTAAGCGATATCTCCAGGGATGCGCTGGAAGTGGCGCAGCGCAATATCGATATCCATGAAGTGGGGCACCGCGTGCGCGCTATTGAATCGGACTTGTTTGATAACCTGGCGGAGCTACGCTACGACCTGATCGTCAGCAATCCCCCTTATGTGGATGCTGAAGATTTGGCCGAGATGCCGGCGGAGTATCACGCTGAACCGGCGTTAGGCTTGGCTTCAGGTGTGGATGGGCTCGACTTCACTCGCCGCCTGCTGCGGGAAGCGCTGGATCACCTGACGGACGAGGGCGTATTGATTGTTGAAGTAGGTAATAGCGGCGTTGCCCTGGAAGCGGCGTACCCCGAGTTGCCTTTCACCTGGCTGGAGTTCCGTCGCGGTGGCCATGGCGTATTCCTGCTGACCGCCGCGCAACTGCAGGACGCCGCCGAGCGCGGACTGTTGTAGTCGGGCGATCTCACGGTAAAAAGAATCCTGAGTTCCGGGCGAGCGCCTGAGAAAGGGTGCTGCATCCCCGTCAGTCACGTATAATCGCCGGCTCCCCGATATAACCACACATATTTTTGACGCAAGAGAGCATTATGTCCGGCAACAGTTATGGCAAGTTATTTACCGTTACCACCTTCGGCGAAAGCCATGGTTTGGCATTGGGCTGTATCGTTGACGGCTGCCCGCCGGGGCTCGAACTCAGCGAAGCGGATATTCAAATTGACCTGGATCGCCGCAAGCCTGGTCAATCCCGCTATACCACCCAACGTCGCGAGGCAGATGAAGTCAAGATTCTCTCCGGTGTGTTTGAAGGCAAGACAACGGGCACACCTATCGGGTTGATCATCGAAAACACCGACCAGCGTTCCAAAGACTACTCCAATATCAAAGACCAATTCCGGCCGGCCCATGCCGATTACACCTACATGCAAAAGTACGGTGTGCGCGATTATCGTGGCGGTGGCCGCTCTTCAGCGCGCGAAACGGCAATGCGTGTTGCGGCTGGTGCGATAGCCAAAAAATATTTGAAGGATGTATTGGGTATTGAGGTGCGCGGCTATCTGTCGCAGTTAGGCCCCATTAAAATTGAAACCGTGGATTGGGATCAGATTGAACAGAACCCTTTCTTCTGTCCGGATGCCAGCAAGGTGCCGGAGATGGAAGAGTTTATGAAAGTTCTTAATAAGGAAGGCGACTCCATCGGTGCCAAAATTACCGTGGTGGCAACAGGCGTGCCGCCAGGGCTGGGCGAGCCGATCTTTGATCGCCTGGATGCGGAGATTGCCCACGCCTTGATGAGCATCAACGCCGTAAAAGGCGTGGAGATTGGCGAAGGTTTTGGTGTGGTTGATCAGCGCGGCAGCAAACACCGGGATGAAATGACGCCGGAAGGTTTTCTGTCCAACAACGCGGGCGGTATTCTCGGCGGTATTTCGTCAGGCCAGGATATTGTCGCGAACATAGCGCTCAAGCCGACCAGCAGTTTGCATATTCCCGGCCGTAGTGTGGATGTGCATGGCAACCCGGTAGAGGTGATTACCAAAGGTCGTCACGATCCCTGTGTGGGTATTCGTGCAACGCCCATTGCCGAAGCCATGTTGGCTTTGGTGCTGATGGATCATCTGCTGCGTCATCGCGGTCAAAACGGTGGTGTAAAACACGATGTCCCGGTAATTCCTGCACGCGTTAAATAAACCTATTCGCGATAGCGGCCGGCGCTGGTTGGTCGCTGTCATTCTTCCCCGCTTCCCCGGCGTTTTCCGCACCGTTATGTCTGACTCCCCGTCATCTGTTACCTCGCCAGCCTTGCCCTATTGGCGATTATCCAGTTTCTATTTCTTTTACTTTTGTGTCGTGGGTGCCATGGTTCCCTACTGGGGCGTTTACCTTAAATCTCTGGGCTACAGCTCGCGCGACGTTGGAATTATCAGCGCCATTATTTTGGGTACGCGCATTGTTGCCCCCAATTTTTGGGGATGGCTGGCAGATCGCACGCAACAACGGTTGCACATTATTCGCTGGGGCAGCTTCGCGGCCTGTGCTTTTTTTGCCGGTGTCTTTGTCGATCAGTCGTTTGTGTGGCTGGTGGTTGTGGTCAGCGCCTACACGTTTTTTTGGCATGCCGTGCTGCCGCAATTCGAAGTCATTACCCTGACATACCTCGCAAAAGATCATCATCGGTACGGTCAGATTCGCCTATGGGGATCAATAGGATTTATTGCGGCGGTGATGTTGTTAGGGTGGCTGTTCGATATTCTGTCGGTTCGCTATCTACCGGTGTTTATCCTTACGTTTTTGTTGTTGATCGGTTTATCCAGCATCAGCCTGAAGCCCATAGCGTTGCGCGAAGCCAGCCGTACCCCCGGCGGTTTTTGGCGGATTGTCAGGCAGCCGACCATGTTGTGTTTTTTATTGATGAGTTTTTTGTTGCAGCTCAGCCACGGCCCTTACTACACTTTCTATAGCCTTTACCTGATTGATAATCACAACTACAGCAGCGCCGTTACTGGGCTGTTGTGGGGCTTGGGCGTGATGGCTGAAGTGATGGTATTCATTGTGATGCATCACTTGTTACGGCATTTTTCGCTGCGTACTTTATTATTGTGGGTGCTGGTAGTGACCGGTATTCGTTGGTGCCTGATCGCCGCTTTTGCTGAATACTGGTCGCTATTGGTTGTTGCCCAGTTGTTGCATGCCGGTAGTTTTGGTGTGGCTCACGCTGTGTCCATAGAGATGGTGCGACGCTATTTTGGTGGTGCTCACCAAAGTCAGGGGCAAGCGTTGTACAGCTCATTAAGTTTTGGTGCGGGCGGTGCTTTGGGCGCATTGCTGGGCGGCGTGTTGTGGGACTATAGTGCCGAGCTGACATTTTACCTGTGCGGTGTTTGTGCCTTGTTGGCTTTTTTTATTGCTTATCTGGGAGTTTTTCCCAAAGCGCATGCGGTTGTCGAATCATCTGACTCTTGAGGTAGATCGCTGTGAACGATTTGCGTATTGCATTAATCCAGCACGAGATAGTGCCGAATAATCCGCAACATAATCTGGATGTATTCGCGCAGGAAATGTTGTTGGCCAAAGGCTGCGACCTGGTGATCTTGCCTGAAGTCTTTACCACCGGTTTCTGTGCGGGTGCGCGCAACTATGCTGAATCTATCGATGGGCGAGCCTATGAATGGATGGCCCGACAAGCGCAAACTTTAGGGGCGGTGGTCACCGGTAGTCTGGTCGTAAAAGAAGGTGAAAATTATTTTAATCGCCTGGTCTGGATGCGCCCCGACGGCACTTACGCCCATTACGATAAGCGCCATTTATTTCGCATGGCTGGCGAACATACACGCTACGCCAGTGGCAACAAACGAGTATTGGTCGAGGTGAAGGGTTGGCGGGTATTGCCCTTGGTGTGCTATGACCTGCGTTTCCCGGTATGGTCGCGCAATCGGGGCGATTACGATCTGGCGATTTATGTCGCCAATTGGCCAGTTGCGCGGGAGCTGCATTGGAACCGTTTACTGCAAGCGCGCGCCATTGAAAATCTGAGTTATGTGGCGGGTGTCAATCGCATTGGCCTCGATGAAAAACACCAGCATTACGACGGCGATTCATCAGTGTATGGACCGGATGGTATTGAATTGCTTCAGGCAAAAGCGGCCAGCGGCTGCTTTATTGTGCAACTAAGTGCGCAGCGTTTGCAGGAATATCGCACAGCATTTCCGGCGCATATGGATGCGGATAATTTTGAGTTGCGCGATTGACGGGCGGATAAAAAAATACCCCGGTTTAAACCGGGGTATGGTGTGCCAGGCGGAAATTAAAAGTGAAACAGTAATGCAGCGTAGGGGCCTTTTAGCTGTACATCGGCGGTTACATCTTCGTCGATTTCCAATGACATCTCGCGATAACCAACTTCCAGACCCACATCTAACACAGAGTCAAACATGTACTGTAGCTTGGCGCTGTAATCCGTCAGGCGATTATCTTCATAATTGATCGCGTTGCCTTCGAGCCCTAACGAAAATCCGGTTAACGGTAGATCGAATTGGGCTTTGGCATAAATCATCGGGATGGCTTCATCCAGGTCAACGGACTCGCTGGTAAATTCACTCACCGCCGTAACATGACCGTCGAATTTACGAATATTCAACCCCACATCCAGATTTACCCAGTTGTCGAGCAGCTCGTAGTAAAGCACGATATCCATGTGGCTAAGATCAAAATCAGATGCGACCTCCGTGCCGGCGGTGAAGGTAGTGCCATCAATGGTAAAGGTTTGATCAATAACAGCCGTTTGCTCACTGGTAATATCCGTTTTTTGCAGCTTGATGTTCGGAATAACCGGTACCGGATGCTCCAGTGCGATGTAGTAATAGTTATTGTCTTCTTCGTCCATACCCAAAGATTTCACATCAATGCTGGGGTCGCCGGCATTACCGCTGTATTCCCCTTGCCATTGGCCCGCGCCTGCGTAGACGCCTAGGATGGTATCAGCTGCTGCAAAAGGAGATAAAAGTGCCAGTGTTGTAGCCAGAGTCAGTTTCTTCATGATATGTGTCCTTCGATGACGATGTTAAAACCGTAAATGTAGTGGTTATCAAGTGTAGATGAAAATAAATAATGTGTTTCGCTGGTGGCGTTTTCCATGTGAGTGCAAGTGTAGCGGTTTACGGAAAAAAGTAATCCTGAATATTCGATGAAAATCACACATTTTTCGCATTATGTAAGCCATCGCGCTTAAGCAATTCCAGGAATGCTCGCGCTGCATTATTCAGGCTCCGTTGACGATGATAAATACAACCCAGGGGGCGTGTCAGTGGTGGGTGTTGCACAGGTAATACGCGCAGCTCTCCGTCAATCATCGTTTCGGGTAACACTCCCCACCCCAAACCAATTGCCACCATCATCTTGATGGTGTCCAGGTGATTGGTGACCATGGTGATATCCAGTGCTTGCTGCTGCTGATCAAACAATGTGCGGATCAGGCGTGTGGTGTAGGTATTCATATCCGGCATGATCGCTTGATAAGGTGTGAAATCCATTAATGACAAGCGCTCGGCTGTGGCGAGCGGATGCGTTGGCGCGGCCACAAAACGCAATTGATCTCGCCAGATAACATCCGCAGCGATGCGTGAGTCCATTTCTTCAGCCAGTGTAATCACCGCAAGATCGAAACGCCCTTGAATGATTTCGTGAAAAGCTTGCTCTGAGTCGAGGAAGTGTAAATCCAGTTTGACCTCGGGATAGCTTCGTGAGTAGTCGCGCAAATAGGGTGGCAAACGGTGCAGGCCGATATGGTGACTGGTGGCAATACTCAACTTGCCCCGCACATCGCCCTTGAGATCTGCAATGGCACGCTGTGCAGCGGCCACTTCCTGGAGGATATTTCTTGCCGTCGGTAGTAAAGAAAGTCCCGCCTGGGTCAACGAAACCTGACGGCCGATACGGTCAAATAAGCTGGTATTAAGCTGCTCTTCAAGGATGGCAATACGTTTGCTGACAGCGGGCTGCGTCAGGTGCAAACGCTGGGCGGCTGAGGAAAACGAGCCGGTTTCAGCAATGGCGAGGAATGCTTGCAGGTGCTGGGTGTCCATTGGCGCTACTATATCTATTCTTTTTTGGAATGCAATCTATAAAAATTATAAATTTGTTTTATGGGTTTGTCGCTTTTAGAATAGCGCTAAATTTCAGTGACACAGGTTCAAGCCTGATCAAGTAACCGTGCTTTTACATACCGCCTATTAAAATACTGCCCAAGAGGTTAGCCATGGCCGCAAAAACCCTTTATGACAAGCTCTGGGACGCCCATCTCGTCCAGCAGCGCGATGATGGATCGGCGTTGATCTACATCGACCGCCATATCGTTCACGAAGTGACGTCGCCCCAGGCCTTTGACGGGCTGCGCATGGCCGGACGTAAACCCTGGCGTGTGGATTCGATCCTGGCGACGCCTGACCATAATGTGCCGACGACGCAAAAAGAGCGTGCGTTCGGTGTTAAGGGAATTCAGGACCCGGTATCTCTTATTCAGGTGCAAACCCTGGACGACAACTGCGATGAATTTGGCATAGTGGAGTTCAAGATCAATGACAGTCGGCAGGGTATCGTGCATGTCATCGGCCCGGAGACGGGTGCCTGTTTGCCCGGAATGACCATCGTGTGTGGTGATTCCCACACCGCTACCAACGGCGCACTCGGTGCCTTGGCCCATGGGATTGGTACCAGCGAAGTTGAGCATGTGATGGCGACCCAATGCCTTGTTGCCAAAAAAATGAAAAACATGTTGATCAAGGTCGATGGAAAATTAGGCGCCGGCGTCACGCCTAAAGATGTGGTTTTGGCGATCATTGCCAGGATCGGAACGGCGGGTGGTAATGGTCATGCGATGGAGTTTGCCGGCCAGGTCTTTCGCGATATGAGTATGGAAGGGCGCATGACCGTGTGCAATATGGCTATCGAAGCCGGTGCCCGCGCCGGTATGGTGGCGGTTGATCAAACCACGATCGATTACGTAAAAGGCCGGACCTATGCCCCGACAGGTGATATGTGGGAAAAGGCAGTGGCTGCCTGGCGTGAATTGCACACTGATGAAGGCGCACATTTTGATACCGTGGTGGAGCTTCGCGGTGAGGACATCAAGCCCCAGGTCAGCTGGGGTACGTCACCGGAGATGGTAGTTGCCGTGGATGAGCAGGTGCCTGATCCTGCCAAAGAGACCGATCCCGTGAAGCGCGAAGGTATGTTGCGCGCATTGCAGTACATGGGGTTGCAAGCCAACCAGCCGATGACATCGATCCATGTTGACCGGGTATTTATTGGCTCCTGCACCAACTCGCGTATCGAAGATATTCGCGCGGCGGCGGCAGTGGTTAAAGGGCGCAATAAAGCGGCGAATGTTAAGGAAGCCATTGTTGTGCCAGGCTCCGGAACGGTAAAAGCCCAGGCGGAAGCAGAAGGCTTGCATCATATTTTTATTGAGGCTGGTCTCGAATGGCGCGAACCTGGCTGTTCCATGTGTCTGGCGATGAATGCCGATAAGTTGGGTGCCGGTGAACATTGTGCATCCACATCCAACCGGAACTTTGAAGGGCGGCAAGGCTATGGCGGGCGCACGCATCTGGTGAGTCCAGCCATGGCCGCAGCGGCTGCCATTGCAGGTCATTTTGTCGATGTGCGCGAATGGGGGAATGTGTAATGAAAAGTTTTACGGTAGTGACCGGTATTGCGGCACCCATGGATCGGGCGAATGTTGATACGGATATGATCATCCCGAAGCAGTTCCTGAAGTCCATCAAGCGCACCGGCTTTGGCAAGAATTTATTCGACGAATTGCGTTACCTGGATGAAGGCAAGCCGGATCAGGATTGTGCGGGCCGCCCGTTGAATAAAGAATTTCCTCTGAATTTCCCGCGCTATCAGGGCGCAACGATTTTACTGACTCGGGAGAATTTCGGTTGCGGTTCCAGCCGCGAACACGCGCCCTGGGCGTTGGATGATTATGGTTTCCGCAGTGTGATCGCGCCGAGTTTTGCAGATATTTTTTATAACAACTGCTTTAAAAACGGTTTGCTGCCGATTGTGTTAAGCGACGAGACCGTCGACCAGTTGTTTAAGGAAATGTACGCGACCGAAGGTTACCAGTTAACCATTGATCTGGCGGCACAAACGGTACAGACCCCATCGGGAGAGACCTTTGCGTTTGATATCGATGCATTTCGCAAACACTGTTTGTTAAATGGACTGGATGATATTGGCTTAACGCTCGAACACGCTGACGCTATTCGTGCCTATGAAGCCAAGCGGCGCGCAGAAGCCCCCTGGTTGTTTGACGCCGTTAAATAAACTTTCGCCATCTATAGCGAGGCGCGGTGCCAACGGCACTCGCGCCTATTTTTATGGGCGCATAGCGCGCTGCAACTGATAGTGAACATTACGGGGAGTAGGTATTTTGGGTAAGCATATTTTGATTCTGGAAGGTGATGGCATTGGCCCGGAAATCGTTGCTGAGGCGCGCAAAGTCATGGACTGTGTCAACGACAAATATAACCTTGGCCTGACCTTTGAAAACGAATTGATGGGCGGCTGTGCTATTGATGTACACGGGGTCCCATTGGCTGATTCGACCCTGGAGCGGGCGCGCCAGGCGGATGCGATCTTGTTGGGAGCCGTCGGTGGTCCTAAATGGGACAAGCTTGACCGCGCTATCCGCCCGGAAAAAGGCTTGCTGAAGATCCGCTCACAATTGGGACTGTACGCTAATCTGCGCCCGGCCTTGTTATACCCGCAACTGGTGGAAGCTTCCTCGCTCAAACCGGAAGTGGTGTCAGGGCTGGACATCCTGATTGTGCGCGAACTGGCTGGCGGCATTTATTTCGGTGAACCTCGCGGTATTCGAACACTGGAAAACGGTGAGCGTGAAGGGTACAACACCTATAAATATTCAGAGAGTGAGATCCTGCGTATCGGCCGTACCGCTTTTGAGATGGCGCGCAAACGTAACCGCAAGGTTTGTTCAGTCGATAAAGCCAATGTGTTAGAGGCGACGATGCTGTGGCGCGAAGTGATGGACTCGCTGGCACCGGAATATCCGGATGTTGAGCTGTCGCATATGTACGTTGACAATGCCGCAATGCAATTGGTGCGCGCACCCAAGCAATTTGATGTGATTGTTACCGGTAATATGTTCGGCGATATTTTATCCGATGCGGCGGCGATGCTCACCGGTTCCATAGGTATGTTACCATCGGCTTCTCTGGATAAAGACGGTCGCGGTATGTACGAACCTTGCCATGGTTCTGCCCCCGATATTGCTGGTCAGGGTATTGCCAATCCATTAGCGACGATCCTATCGGTGTCCATGATGCTGCGTTATTCGTTATCTATGCCGGATGTAGCTGATGCCATTGAGGTCGCTGTGGGGCAGGTACTGGATAAAGGCCTGCGTACAGCAGACATCTATACCGAAGGCAAAACTCGCGTTTCCACAGCGCAGATGGGCGATGCGGTCGTTGCGGCTTTGAGTCATTAATGCACAGATGCACAGAGAAATTTCAACTCGTTAAATAGTAATCAGAGAGAGCAGACATGAGAGTAGGTTTTGTAGGTTGGCGTGGCATGGTGGGATCGGTATTAATGGATCGCATGCAAGCGGAAAATGATTTTGCTGATATCGAGCCGGTATTTTTCACCACATCAAATGTTGGTGGTGCTGCTCCGGCTGTAGCCAGCGGCTTGCCTGCACTCAAGGATGCTTTTTCTATTGCGGACCTGAAACAACTGGACGTCATTGTTACCTGCCAGGGCGGTGATTACACCAACGACGTATTTCCCAAGTTGCGCAGCGAAGGCTGGCAGGGGTATTGGATTGATGCGGCGTCCAGCCTCCGGATGGATAAGGACTCCCTGATTGTCCTTGATCCGGTTAACCTGGATGTCATCAAGAATGGCATCGCCAAGGGCGTCAAGAATTACATTGGTGGAAACTGTACTGTCAGTCTCATGCTGATGGGCTTGGGTGGATTGTTTCATGCGGGTCTGGTGGATTGGGTTTCCTCTATGACATACCAGGCGGCCTCTGGCGCCGGCGCGCAAAACATGCGCGAATTGATCAGCCAGATGGGCAGCATCCATGCCTC